>CAZXTH010000268.1:3439-5082 GCA_964643585.1 uncultured Pseudoalteromonadaceae bacterium | reverse complement strand
AGTCTGTAACTTATTTTTAGGTTACTAACTAGACATCCCGACGCCTATATCGCAATATAAGCCCCACCTGTCAAATAATCAGAATAAAGGGTTTAACACATGCAGCACCTCAGTCCGGCCGAACTTCGCAAACTTATCCGCAGCGGCCAGCATAAGGCTAATACTTCCGGGCTGGCGCCGGGTTTTGTGCAGGCCAATATGGCCATTTTGCCAGCGGCCTATGCTGCAGATTTCCTCAAATTCTGCCATTTTAATCCTAAGCCATGCCCGTTATTGGGGATGGCAGCAACGCCCGGTGCAGTTGATATGCCGCATCTGGCTGCCGATCTGGATATCCGTACCGACTTACCTGCCTACCGGATTTTCCGTCATGGTGAACTGGTAGACGAAGTACACGATGTTACCTCGCTGTGGCGTGATGATTTAGTCACTTTTCTGATTGGCTGTTCCTTTTCTTTTGAAGAAGCCTTACTGGCTGACGGGCTGGAAATCCGCAATATTACCGAGCAGGTTAACGTACCGATGTACCGCACCAATATTGCCTGCCAGAGTGCCGGGCCGTTCAGTGGTGGCATGGTTGTCAGTATGCGGCCGATGAAACCAGCCGATGCCATCAGAGCCATCCAGATTTGTTCGCGCTTTCCGCAGGTACACGGTGCTCCGGTGCATTTTGGCGATCCGGCAGCGATTGGTATCAGCAATATCAATAAACCGGATTTTGGCGATCCGGTAACCATCAATGCAGGCGAAGTGCCGGTATTCTGGGCTTGTGGCGTCACACCGCAGGTGGCCATTACCCATGCCAAGCCGGATTTCTGCATTACTCACAGCCCTGGCCATATGCTGGTAACCGACCTACGCAACAGCCGCCTGTCGACCTTATAAAACGGAGCCATGCAGATTATGAAACTGAATTGTGATCTGGGTGAAAGCTTCGGCAGCTGGAAAATGGGGATGGATGCCGATGTTATGCCGTTTATTGATATGGCAAATATCGCCTGTGGTTTCCATGCCGGTGATCCGGATGTGATGCAACGCACACTGGCACTGGCCCGCCAGTACCGGGTGACTATCGGCGCACATCCGGCCTATCCGGACCTGAATGGTTTTGGCCGGCGCAGCATGCAATGTTCAAACAGTGAAATTATTAATCTGATGCATTATCAGATAGCCGCGCTGGATGGTATGGCTCAGAATCAGGGGCTGTCACTAGCGTATGTTAAACCACATGGTGCGCTGTATAACGATATGATGAGCCAGCCAGCAGTAATGGACGCGGTTATTCAGGCCGTTGCATCTTATTACAAGCCTCTGAAGCTGATGGTGCTGGCCACCGCAGAATGGCAGGCACTGCAACAACAAGCGCATAAAGCCAGTGTCGACTTATTATTTGAAGCCTTTGCAGATCGCCGCTATACCGACGAAGGTCGTTTGCTGCCACGCAGCCAGCCCGGAGCCGTATTGCACGAAGAAGACATGCTGGCACAGGTAGCCCAACTGGCAAAACATAGTACCGTGACCACTCAGTCAGGCAAAACCCTGAAATTAAAAGCCGATACGCTTTGCGTACATGGCGATAACCCTGCCGGTGTTGCCCAGATCCAGAAAATCCGGGAGCTGCTTGCCGTATGACAACCAATCCG
>CAZXTH010000268.1:0-3429 GCA_964643585.1 uncultured Pseudoalteromonadaceae bacterium | reverse complement strand
CTGGATATTGCCAGCGAAAATGCCTTTATCGTCTATTTTGAACAGAAAATTGCCCATAGTGTTTCGCAGCAGGTTACCGCTGCCCGTCAGTTACTGGAAAAAACGCTGGGTTCGGCATTAATTGATCTGTTGCCTTCCTATGCTTCGCTGCTGGTTATTTTTGATCCGTTTCAACATAGCCATGCCACGCTGCAACCTTTATTGACTCAAGCATTGCAGCAACTGACCACCTCAGAGCAAAGCCATGGCCGCTTGATAGAATTGCCTGTTTATTACAGTGAGGAAAGCGGCCCGGATCTGGTACAGATAGCCCGCAGTAAGGATATCTCCACCGACGAAGTGATTCGTTTACATCAGGCCACGCTTTATCAGGTTTATGCCATTGGCTTTGCCCCCGGTTTTGCTTATCTGGGCGAAGTAGATGCCAGGCTGGAAACACCACGGCTTACCAGCCCCAGAGCCAGAGTGCCGGCAGGCTCCGTTGCTATCGCCGATCGCCAGACAGCGGTGTATCCGGCCGCTTCTCCTGGCGGCTGGAATCTGATTGGCTTATGTCCGGTCAGCATGTTTAACCCTGCCGCCACACCGCCGATGCCGGTTGCAGTAGGTGATCAGGTGCGTTTTACCGCAGTTGGTAAAGCAGAATTTTTACAGCTGGGAGGTAAGCTATGAGCTTTACCGTTATCCAACCCGGCGTATTGAGTTTACTGCAGGACAGCGGCCGCTACGGCTACAGCAATACCGGCCTGACGACCGGCGGCCCGGCTGATGGCTGGAGCTTCCGTTGGGCAAACTATCTGTTACAAAACCAGCACTCTGCCACAGCTATTGAAATCAGTGTCGGCGGTTTACAGCTACAGGCAGATACCGACAGTTATTTCTGCGTTTGTGGCGCTACCATGCCGTTAACCATAAATGGTCACGCCAAACCGTTATGGACAGTGCATAAGGTTCAGGCTGGCGATCATATTGTGCTGGGCATGGCAACCAGCGGCTTACGTGCCTACCTGGCTGTGGCGGGTGGTTTTAGTATTGCACCACAATTTGGCAGCACCGCCACCGTCCTGCGGGAAGGCATTGGCGGTGCTGAACGGTGGTAAACTGCAGGCAGGTGATCAGCTGCCGTTATCGGACAAATATCAGGGTAAAGCAACAGTTGGTCTGGGCGTACCGGAAGAATACCAACCCCGTTTTACAGCAGTTGCCACACTGCGACTGATAGAAGGTTATCAGGCCAGTATCTTCCCTGAAGATGAGCGGCGGCGTTTTTATCAGGATCCCTATAAAGTTACCCCTCAGGCTGATCGTATGGGCTATAAGCTCAGCGGCGCAGCCATTCAGTGTCCACAGCGCAGCATGTTGTCGGAAGGTATCTGCTATGGTGCAGTACAAATTCCACCGGATGGCCAGCCTATCGTACTGCTGAATGATCGCCAGACACTGGGCGGCTATCCTAAAATCGGTACAGTATTGTCGCTGGATTGCTGGCAACTGGCGCAAGCCACAGCAAACAGCAGCGTGTATTTTATGCCGATGAGTGCCGCCGAAGCACATCAGGCATTACGTTTATCTGAAGTACGTTTTAATGCTATCGCCCAACAACTGGTGAGCCGCTGATATGTCTGTTACCGATTACCTGATGCTCAGCCAGCAGATAGAACAACTGCTGGTCAGAAAAAACCTGCGCGGAATGCAGTTACTGTTACCCCATTTACGGCCCGGCTCTATTCTGCGTGCCGCACGCCTGCTGAATCAGTGCCGCGGCACTGTGCTGATTGGTACAGGTTTTCCCGTGCTCGATACCTTTGAGACAGACGGCCCGGTCGGCGCTATTGTGCTCTACCGCCTGCTGCAACAGCTGGGTGCCGAGCCGGTAATTGTCTGCGGTAACCCGCTCTACAGTGCACTGGCCGGTGATTATCGTTGCTACCAGTTGCCAGTAAACCAGTATGAAAATCTGGCAGAACTGGCACAGCAGGCACTGACTGAGCTAAACCCTCAGCTGATTATCTCTATTGAGCGGCCGGGATTTAACGCCTCGCAGCGCTATGCCAATATGCGCGGCGAAGATATTTCTGCCCGCTGCGCCAGCTTTGATCACTTTATGACACTCGCCAATTGCCCGACCATGGCTATCGGTGATGGCGGTAATGAAATAGGTATGGGTAATCTGCGGCAGGCCGTCAGCCAGTTGAATATTATTCCGGCCGAAACCCAGTGCGACGAACTGATTATTGCCGATGTCTCTAACTGGGCGCCTTATGGCCTGATTGCCATGATTTCTGTATTCCGGCAGCAGGATATGCTGCAACAGCAGGATCCGCTGAGTATTCTGCAGTATTTGTCTGATCGGGGCAGCGTTGATGGCGTAACCCGGCAAAACACCCTGACTGAAGACGGCCTGAGCCATCAGGAAAGCCTTCAGTTAATCCGTGATTTACAAGCATTATGTCGGTTAAGTTAAGAGAGCAGCTATGAGCACAGTATATTTAAACGGTGAATTTTTACCGGCAGAACAGGCCCGGATATCACCTATGGATCGGGGATTTCTGTTCGGAGACGGTATCTATGAAGTCATTCCGTCCTACGACGGCCACTTTATCGGTTTTGGCCCGCATATCAAGCGTATGCATGAAGGGCTGGGGTTTCTGTCAATTAACGACGGTCTCACCGAACAGCAATGGCTGGAAATCTCTCGTGAATTACTGACGCGCAACCCGCAGCTCGGCCCTAATGTCGCGGTGTATTTTCAGGTAAGCCGCGGCACCGACATCATCCGTAACCATGCTTACCCGCAAAATATCAAGCCAACCATCTTCGGCTTTGCCTTCACCATTGCCTCGGCACCGGTAGCAGATAAAGCCCAGGCCAGAACCTACACCGTGGTAACCGGTAACGATTTACGCTGGCAGCGCTGCCATATTAAATCAACGTCTCTGCTCGGTAATGTGATCCATTATCAGCAAGGTCATGACGCCGGCGCCCAGGAAATTCTGCTGTTTGACCGCGACGGCAATCTGACCGAAGGCTCTTCTGTAAATGCCTTTATTGTTAAAGACGGTGTTATTGCCACCCCGCCACTAAGCAATAAAATTCTGCCAGGCATTACCCGCTATGTATTACTGAGCATTCTGGCAAAATACAGTGACATCAAAGTAGAAGAACGTGAGATCAGCAAAGAAGAAGTGCTGGCCGCAGATGAAGTGTGGATTACCAGCTCCAGCAAAGAGGTGGCGCCGGTGATCTCCATCGACGGCAAACCGGTCGGTAGCGGAACCGTTGGTGATGTCTGGCTACAGGCTCAGACGCTGTTTACTGCCCATAAGTTTGAGTTCTGAGTATTCCGGCGAGCTGTTTACGATCAGCTGTACTTTGGTTCTACAGTGTTCAAAAAGCGCTTAGGATAATACTGGTAGTTAAGGTTAAAGC
>CAZXTH010000267.1:2257-5132 GCA_964643585.1 uncultured Pseudoalteromonadaceae bacterium | reverse complement strand
GTCGGTGCACTAGCTGGCGCAGCAGTGGGCAGTTATATGGATAATCAGGAAAAGGCTCTGCGTGAGCAGTTAAGCGGTTCCGGCGTTAAAGTTATCCGCGATGGTGACAACTTGCGTCTGGATATTCCGGCACAGCTGACTTTTGACATCAACCGTTCAGATATCCGCTCTAATCTGTACCCGGTATTTAACGACATAGCGAAAGTTCTGCGCGATTATCCGAAAACCATGCTGGTAGTTGCAGGCCACACGGATGATACCGGAACCTACCAGTACAACATGAACTTATCCAAAGCACGTGCCGACAGTGTTAAATCGTATCTGGTTGCCCAGAATGTACAGGACATCAGGATTGAAACCCAGGGATTCGGCCCGAATTACCCGGCAGTGCCTAACAATTCTGAAGCAAACCGTGCGGCTAACCGTCGGGTTGAAATTCATATCGAACCGATTGTTGAATAATAAGCTGAAGGTACCAGAAGCGCTTTCGCCGTAACAATACGCAGACCCACCAGACTCTTAGAACCTGTCTCGCTTTGGATTGTCTGCCTAATTGTTACGGCTATACGCTTGTCAGTTGATTCAGAACCGGTAAGTCACCTTACCATACAGGAACCGGCCTCTTGGGTTATGCACCCCTGAGGCATAGCCATACAAATCAGCATCACCATCTCCGATAGCAAATGGCGGATCTCTGTCGAACAGGTTATTCACCCCTACAGAGAACTGAGTCTGGCTATTCAGTTCATAACGTAACTGCAAGTCAACCAGTAGTTGCGAAGATACATCCCTGACCGTTGTGCTTTCCACATCACTTACCAATTTATAGTCCTGAAAAGAATCGATATAACTGAATAATAACATCGCACCCCAATCTCCAACGCTCCAGTCAGCAGAGGTATTGAAGCGATGCTGCGGGTAGTTATATTCCCCGGCATAATCAATATTATTCTCTTCAAACTTATTCAGATAAGACCAGTCTGCTGATAAACGCAGCATCCCCCAATCCTGAAAATCCAGACGATAACGGGCAGAAAGATCCAGCCCGTTGGCTTTCTGCGAACTGACATTCACATAACTGTTATATAACCGTGACAGTTCGCCCAACGTCTGGCCTGGCAACGGAGCATGGCGCACACAAATGGTACTGTTCTGGTTATTACACTCGGCCAGATAAACATTCTGAAAGTCGTTCTTATCAATCTTGTTATTCTGGGTAATGCTCCACAGGTCAACGGTGACATCGAACGCATCGGTTATCTGCCATACAAAACCGATATTCGCGGTTTCAGACTCTTCCGGTTGCAGCCCTTCACCACCAACAAACACAATAGTGTAATCGGTTGGGCTACATGCCGGGTTTGCATTATCAGGCACCGGACAACGATAAGTATCCTCAAAGAACTTAGATTCCTGCGATGGCCCAAGGCCAATCTGGGCCAGAGAAGGTGCCCGGAAACCTTCGCCATAAGAAGCCCGTACAGTAAAGGTTTCTGTTGGCCGCCATTGCAAGGCCACCTGCGGATTAGTGGTTGAGCCAAAATCACTATAATGGTCATAGCGACCGGCCAGTGTCAGCTCTAACTGATCCGATAACGGCACCAGAAACTCCAGATAAGCTGCATATTGTTCACGATCAGCCTGTGCACTAACCGATTCCGTACCAAAAATCAGCCCTCGTTGGAACTGATCATCCGGCTGATCAAATACATCTTCTTCACGATATTCTGCCCCGGCCGCCATAGAGACCGGAAAACCGCCCAGCGTAAATAATTCACCGGCAATAGTGGCATCAACGGCTGTCAGGTGCGATTTACCTCTGCGCACCAATGAAGTCGTAATCGCATCAATCACTTCAGGGTCATTGATATGCCCGCCAAACGGATTATACCGCCCAGCATTAATCTCTTCCTGCAGGAAGTCAGTTCTTACCCATCCCTGATGTTTGCCACCGGTTTGCAATGCTGAATTGCGGCCCTTTTGCACCGCAATATCCCAATCCCACTCATGCACTGTGCCACGCAAGCCGGCTAACAGCCTCAGTGAATCCGATTCGATACTCCAGATCCGAGGCCCGGCATCGACTGTCCGGAAACGGTTAATAGCAATATCGGTCCCGAAAGGATTATTCGGATGAGTCCCTGGTACCGTCAGACCTGCATCACCATCCAGTGGCGTTGCCGCGCCTGCCGCCTTAGAACGGTTATGCTGAGCAGCAAACTCTATATAACCTTCAACACCTGAGAATAGCTGGCGGTTTAGTTGCAATATGGCCCCAAGCCGTTCAGCCGGCGGAATGGTCATACCGCTTGGACCATAATCATAAACACAGGTCTGGCCAAAAGTGCTGTCAGCCGGACAACCCGGATCTATACGGACATCACCATTCACAATAAAATTACCAGGAAAACCGCGGGAAGAACGCAAATCATCACCACCATAAGGTGCCTGATTTGCCGTTCCAAAACGCCCCATCTCATCATTTCCCAGCGTGGTATTTTTAAAATAATCCAGAATCAGCGTGGCATTACCGCCTTTGCTTTCTTCTTGTCCCCAGACTAAACTGAAGCTGGTTTCATCGTAACCAGGCCCGGTAGTGCTACCGTGGCTGACCGCCACTTCAGTTCCGGTAAAATCTTTGCGCAGGATAATATTCACTACCCCGGCCACCGCATCAGAACCATATACGGCTGACGCGCCATCTTTCAAAATATCAATACGCTCAATTGCCGCTACCGGAATACTGTTAATATCGACAAAGGAATTTGCAATATTCTCAGCAAAAGCACTGACAGACACCCGGCGGCCATTGATCAGCACTAACGTGGCATCAGAACCAAAACCTCTCAAACTGACAGCCGCACCACCATTTGCT
>CAZXTH010000267.1:0-2247 GCA_964643585.1 uncultured Pseudoalteromonadaceae bacterium | reverse complement strand
TGCTGTAGAATCCTGATTATTCCCACGAGTCGAGAATGTGCCCGTACCCGCGACAGGTAAACGCTCTAATAATTGTTGTAAATTTGAAAAGCCGGAACGATCAATATCTTCACGACCAATTACAGTGACAGGGGATGCCCCTTCGAGATCGGTCCGTTTAATATGTGAACCGGTTACAGAAATACGCTCTACGGCACTTTCATTGTCCTGTGCCAGCGAGCCGGCAGACATCACCGCGCTGACCGCTACAGCCAGTAATGAGTATTGCGTTAACTTTGTCATGTTCTCTCCAGAATATTTGCCTTAGTTATAGTGATTTACCCGCTATACCTCGTCCCGGGACATCAATCTAAGCACAAATAATCTGGTAACAAAAGCGTAATAAATACAAATAAATAACAATTTATTAAAATAATTAATTATTAGAAAGCATCATAAAATAATAATAAATGATTACTGATAGATGTACTTTTAAAGAATAAAAATACACTGCACAATCAATAACTTGTGCAGTGTATTTGTGACAGGCATTATTCGGCGAACGCTTTCAGAACAAAATTAGGCAGGGCCATTGCAGCCTGGTGAATGCCGGCATTGTAGTATTCAGTACTAAAACTGATATTACGGGCATCCTGCTCGCGGAAACCATTAAAAGCAGCGTCTTTACGGGCCAGAGTACAAGTCCACCAGCCAGACGGATAAACCATCTGTGGAAACTGTAAGGTTTGCAATGCAGCAAAACCGGCATCTTTCATAGCATTACGCATATCGGTCAGTAGCGGCATATGGATCAACGGCGATTCGCTCTGCTGTACCAGTATGCCCCCAGGACGCAGTGCCTTGAGGCAACTCTGATAAAATGCCCGGTTAAACAACCCTTCACCGGGACCTATTGGATCGGTAGAGTCAACAATAATCACATCAACCGACTCTGGTGCGGCTTCACGCATGTATTTGATGCCATCATCAAATTTCAGGGTTGCCCTGGAATCATTATTTGATGCGCACAGCTCTGGGAAATACTTTTCCGCCATGCGGGTAACCTGTTCATCAATATCAATCTGAGTAACCTGTTTAACCCCAGGGTGTTTCAGCACTTCGCGCAGTGTACCGCAATCACCACCACCGATAATGACTACGTTCTCTGGCTTTTCGTGGGTAAATAACACCGGGTGGCTCAGCATTTCATGGTACAGAAAGTTATCACGGCTGCTCAGCATAATTACGCCGTCAATCACCATCAGATTACCGAAATGCGTGGTTTCGTACATTTCTATTTTCTGGAAAGGTGACTGCACCTCGTCCAGCTTACTAGTCACCGCCAGACTGAAGGCACTGCCACTGGGCGAAAACACCTCAGTGAACCATTGTTTGTCATTAAATACTGACATTCTATCCCCCTATATCACTCAGGCGCGTATTGTGCCTTTGACAGCAGCAACACACAAATTTTTCATCATTTTTGCTGCAGCTACCAGACATAGGCTTTAAACTATGCGTACTTAACTTTTAAAGGAACGACAATGGCTGAATGGGGTATCGACAAAGCACGTTCAATTTATAATGTTGCCGTCTGGAGCGAAGGGTATTTTGACCTGAACAACAAAGGCGATCTGGTTGCGTATCCTGATCAGGATCATAGTAAACCTGGCATTAATTTTCCGGAGCTTACCGCCCGTTTCAAGGATGAAGGCCTTACTCTGCCTGTGCTGGTCAGATTTACTGATATTCTGCAGCACCGGGTTGATACGCTGATTACCTCATTTAAACGTGCCAAGGCAGAAAAAGACTATCAGGGCCACTATACCGCCGTTTATCCGATTAAAGTAAACCAGCAATTTTCTGTGGTAAAACGCCTGATCAGCCATGACAGCGGAAAAGTTGGTTTGGAAGCCGGTAGTAAACCAGAACTGATGGCTATTCTGGGTGTCACCGAACAGCCACTGACGATTGTCTGTAACGGTTATAAAGACAGCGAGTTCCTGCGTCTGGCGACTATTGGCCAGATGATGGGCCATACCGTTTATGTCGTGGTAGAAAAACTATCTGAGCTGAAAACCCTGCTGCGTGAAATCGATAACCTTGGCGCTGCGCCGCGTATTGGTATCCGTATTCGCCTTAACTCAGTAGGTAAAGGCAAGTGGCAAAATACCGGCGGTGAGAAAGGCAAATTTGGCCTGACAGCTACTCAGGTCCTGCAGGCCATTGATATCCTGCGTGAAGCAGGCAAACTGGATTTACTGCAAC
>CAZXTH010000266.1:3983-5195 GCA_964643585.1 uncultured Pseudoalteromonadaceae bacterium | reverse complement strand
CCGGGATTCTCTGGCGTTTTTCCGGAGCTAACACTGTTGTGCTGGAAGCGCCGCTGAATGTTGATGGTCGGGTACTTGATGCAATACGGGTGACCGCATCCGCCCCAAAGGAGCAGGCTTATAGCGCGGCAGGCTCTGTCAGTGTGGTAACCCGGGAAGACATGGACCGGATGCCGCTACGTAATGCTTCAGATTTATTTGTCGATATGCCTGGTGTCTCTACTGTCGGCAGTCGTCAGAACCCCGGAGTTTCCGTCAACATTCGCGGTTTGCAGGATTTTGGCCGTGTTAATGTGATGATTGATGGTGCCCGTCAAAACTATCAGCAAACCGGCCATGGTGCTAATGGCCAGGCTTATATTGATACTGAGTTGTTATCATCTGTCACGGTGTCTAAAGGGCCGAATTCAACCGCCGGTGGTGCCGCCATGATTGGTGGTATGGTGGACTTTAAGACGCTGGAAATTGATGACCTGCTGTTTGAAGATAAAGACAGTGGCACCCGCATTAACCTGACATCTGGTACCAATGCCTATCATTTCTCCGGCAGTGTTGGGTCCGCTTATCGTATCAATGACAATATTGCGGTGATGGCTGTAGTCAGCCGTAAGAATGTCGGCGCCTTTGAGATGGGGAAGCATGGTACGGTTACCCTGGCAGATGACACTGTGCAATTTTCTGATCAGGATCAGCTTTCGGTATTACTGAAAACCGAACTGATTTACCAGGATCATTTGATCAAGCTTAGCTATATGGATTATAGCGCTGAGTTTGCAACCGGTAGTCCGCCGTTTCATGATCTGGATAAAGTTGAGAATCAGATCACCCGGATTAATTGGCTATGGGAACCGGTCAATCCGCTGATTAGCCTTGATGTTAATGCGTATTACACCAAAACCACCAATGAGCAGTTCCGGCCTGATCGTTTTGAAGCTGGTCTTGGTGGTTATGGTTCCTTTGATGTGTATTATGAAACCGCGACATTAGGTGGCAGCGCCCAGAACCGTGCCGTGTTTATGTTGGGCGAACAGACAGCGGCTTCTTTAGTTGTTGGCGGTGAGTTCTTTGTTGATAAAACCAGCCCTAATGCTGAAGGGCATTCAGGTGGCAGCCCGTTATGGTTTGCTGGCGCCACGCCGGAAGGGCAGCGTGATGTTTTCAGCAGCTTTGCTCAGATAGAGCTGCAACGCAGTATCTACGAAGCCATTTTGG
>CAZXTH010000266.1:1880-3973 GCA_964643585.1 uncultured Pseudoalteromonadaceae bacterium | reverse complement strand
GCTGAGATATGACTATTTCCGTTTGCAGGGAAATGGCCTGTTATACGGTGGTGTAGTGACTAACCCGTATGTGCCCGGTCGTCCGCCCAGCAGCTCTACCATTTATACCTGGTTTGATATTGACCGTGATGCCAGCCTGCTTGCACCTAAGGTGACTCTAGCGGTTAACCCGACTGAATGGCTGAAATTGTACACCAGTTATGGCGAAGGTATCCGGCCGCCTGCCATTACAGAAACCATGCTACATGGTACCCACGTTGGTGGCATGTTTCCGTATTACCCCAACCCGACGTTAATCGAAGAACGTTCACGCAGCATTGAAGTGGGCGCTAACTTTAATATTAATAACCTGGCGCTGACCGGCGATAAGTTACTGGCGCGGCTGGCAGGCTTTGATAACAAAGTCGAAAACTTTATGAGCATGGCACAGACTGCTGGTCCTGCTGACAGCAACGCCAATGCATGGGCTTTCGTGAACCTGAAGAACCCGGTTGATGTAACAGGTATTGAATTTCAGGCTGACTATGATGCGCAGTGGCTATTTGCCACCGCATCTTATACCTGGCTGGATTTTGACTGGGGAGTTGTGTCTTACGATCCTTTCCCGCTAGGCAGCCAGGTTGGTTATCCGCCCCCCGCTCCACCTACCGGTACTTTTGATGCGCTATGGCAATACAGCATTCCTGCCAAGAAAAGAGCGTCTGGCAGTATCGGTGTTCGTCTGCTCAATGAAACCCTGACGTTGGGGCTTCGCAGCCGCTATGTTGCTGGTGGCCGAAATGCTGGTACCGCGTCGGAGCGCGCTGGCTGGAGCAGCTACACGCTGTTTGATGCCTGGGCGTCTTATCAGTGGAATAAACACCTTACCGTTCGGCTAGCGATAGATAACCTGCGTGATAAAGCCTATGCCGAAGCAATGGGCTCAGGGCTGGTTGTCGGGCCCGGACAGACCGCATCCCTGACTTTTAATATTACTTTCTGAGAGTATGTATGAACCTGTTTTCTCTATCTGCGCCTGAACATACCGCTCGTAGTAGCTGCCGGTTGCTGGGCTTGGGCTTACTGCTAAGCAGTATGCTGGCTGTACCGGTAAATGCGGCTGAAGATAATAGCTCTGAAGTAGAAGTTATCCGGCTGCACTCTTTTGCACATGATGCATTGGGTGCTTATGGCACTTACTCTGGTTTTGCACCGTCAGCTCCGCCGGTTATGGGACGGGACGGCTATTTATATGGAACAGATACCTACGGTTACAGCACATTGCCGTGGTTACAGTCTGTCGATCATTATACCTACAAAATGCTGCCTGTAGCTGGGGCATATGCCGGGCGTAACAGTGTGGTGTATGACCATATGTATGGCGGGGTATTTTCAGCCTCGCAGGGCACAACAGGGCCGCTGGTGCAGCGTGCTGATGGCACTTTTTATGGTGTTTTAACTGGGCGTTTACGTTATCAGAATAAAGTGGCCTGTGACTGGCAACTGGATTCACCATCAGGGATTTTCCGTTTAACACCGGATTATGATCCTTCTGAACGTTTACCTTACACCCGCGAGATGTTGACGCTGCCGCAAGAATTCCGTCCGGCTCAGGTTGCCATGCCTGCCGATTTTGTTGATACCACTTTTACCAAAATCTGCCCGCAACCGGGAGAGCTGTATTGGCGGACGACCTTTGTGGCTGCAGGCGCTTTAACACTGAATGAATCGGATCAAATGCTGTATGGCTATGATGATGGTCCGGTAAAGCGGCTATTCCAGATTGATACCGCAGATACTGTCAGTGAATTATGGCGTTTACCTGAAACAATAGATGGACGGCGTGTTCGTCCGGCCAGTGTTTATGCCCATAATGATTTGCTTTATGTTTTGCTGCACCTGGATGAACTGGCTGGCGATGCAACGAACCCTCAGTCGTCCGCTGGCGTGTTATATCAGGTTGATCCTAAAGCGTTGGCAGACACATCACGCACCAAAATACTGCATAAGTTTGTACGAGACGAAGGCCGGATTGTTCAGGCCCAGAGCGAGCTGTTTCGCTACTGGAACCATAACAACCGGGGCGGGCGTTATATGGGAGATGCCCGTATTGC
>CAZXTH010000266.1:0-1870 GCA_964643585.1 uncultured Pseudoalteromonadaceae bacterium | reverse complement strand
AGCACCACATCTGGTCGATGTAGGGCGTCCGGATCCGGTATGGGAAGCATTGGCTAGTAATGCCTATATCGTTTACGGCGAAGATGGCTGGTTGTATGGCAATGCCCGCGATGGTGGTGATGGCTTTGGATCGGTATGGCGTATCCGGCCGGATGGTACAGAGTTTACGGTATTACATAAATTTCAGGGAACAGATGGCGATAGCCCGATTGGTCCGTTAGCGGTAGCAGGTAATGCTGTCTATGGCACAACTCAGTATGGTGGCCAGTATCGCTGCGTAGCTGCTGGTACCACGATTCCCGCATCCACCACTGAAGCCAGGGATTTCCATTGCAGCAACGAACCTTATGGTATTACCGGGGAGCGTTATGCCGGTTTTGGCACCCTGTTCCGTATAGAAACGGACAACAGTGACAATAGCGGTACGGTACATACCGTCATGCATTCTTTTAATCACGCTGGTGGCAATCCTGATGATACTTCACTGGCAGATGGCAGCTGGCCTACCGGTTTGACTGTGGGTAGTGACGGCAAGCTTTATGGCACAACAAAAGCCGGTGGTCATTACAACTCCTATTTTGTCGGGGATACCCGTACTTACTGGAACGGAACCAATGGCACCATTTTTCAGGTTGATCTGAATGCGCTGGCCCCGAAAGGTTCGCTGGTGCTGACAGTGGCACCGGCTGATGGGGTACTGGATTTAGGTGAAAGTGCCACGTTCAGCTGGAGTGGTTCAAATATCTCCAACTGCAGAGCCAGTGGTGGTTTACCGGGTCAGCCTTGGGCCGGAAACCGCGATACCTCAGGTTCTGAAGTTATCACTCCTCATTTTCCCGGTTTAGGAAACTATGTGCTGGCCTGTGATGATGATTTACGGCCGGGCAGCCTGGTTTCAGCTGCTGTTGAGTTACGGATTATCGGTCAGAGCGATGTACTGGTTGAAGATGACCGCCTTTCCCAGAGTGGTGGCGCGCTGTCGTTATGGGTTTTGTTTGGTTTGGGGTTTTGTCGTGCGGTGGCCGCAAAGCGTAACCGCAATAGTCTTTTGGTAAGCAATTAAGTCACGGAATAATACAGAGGGTTGTTTATGTTTGTTTCAGCAATTTCATACCGTAAGCTGGTGCTGGCTACAATAATCAGCAGCATTTTTACCCCGGTTTTTGCCGCAGATGAATCTGATTTTAAACCAGAGGTTTTAGTTAAATTCAGCGGTGAAACCGGCGAGCATATTGGCGCAGTACCTTATTCACCCCCTATTGTTGGTGATGATGGTCACCTGTACGGAACGACAGTTAATGGTGGCGGTACGGTAGGCAGTTGGGGGGTCACTATTGGTACCTGGTATCAATATAATCTTGCTTCAAATAGTTACCGATCATCAGTGATGACAGATTTAGGCAGCGTTATCAGCTCGCTGGAAAAAGACAGTCAGGGCCGCATTTTTGGTGGTGTGACTTACTCAAATCAGAATCCTGAATATATGCTGGGAGCGGGGTTGCTATTGCGGCTTGACCAGGAACAGGCTGAGTTATTCGCCAAAGCGGATATTACCAGCGACATGGAGAAGAATTTAAGAC
The DNA here is from genome assembly GCA_964643585.1 of uncultured Pseudoalteromonadaceae bacterium. Lineage (GTDB taxonomy): Bacteria > Pseudomonadota > Gammaproteobacteria > Enterobacterales > Alteromonadaceae > Alishewanella. The sequence continues at coordinate 290 of CAZXTH010000266.1, read as the reverse complement.
CAAGAGGTCAGTTTGCTGTTGATGATGATGATAATATTTATTTTCCTGCTGGTTCAGGCATTAATACCTGTCTGGAAGCTACTGAAGATAAAAATAACATTTACCGTGCTGATAAAGACGGCGTCTTAACCCGGGTGATCAATCTGTGTAAGTTTTTTGAAAACTATGAAGGAACTGATGCCCGCGGTAGAACCATCAAGTATCAAATTCAGCCTAAAGGTGCGACAGCCATTGCTTACTACTGGAGTAAGACAGACCAGGCTCTCTATGTTCTGACCAACATTACCGCA
>CAZXTH010000265.1:0-5241 GCA_964643585.1 uncultured Pseudoalteromonadaceae bacterium | reverse complement strand
ATCTGGTGTCTGAGTTTGCCCGTAAAGATGTAACAGTAATTCTTTCCGGTGTCGGCGGTGACGAGCTATTCGGTGGCTACCGCCGCTATCTTGGCGAACATTACCTGCAAAAATACCAACGCCTGCCCTACTGGCTACGGCAAAGGCTGATTTTACCACTGAGCCGTAAGCTACCAGGCGATCGTTACTCCGGCGTATTCAATACCCTGCGACTTGCCAAAGCTTTTGTACAATCTGCCGAGCTGGATGCCGCTGCTCGCTATGAGCAGTATATGCAGGTTTTCAGCCCGGAAAAACGCCGGTTGCTTCAGCCTGAACAACCTTCCAGTAAATTGCTGCAGCAGCTTTACCGTCAAAGCACAGCAGAAGAAGCACTGTGGCAGATGTTTGATACCGACCGCCAGTCACAGCTACCCGATGATTTGCTGATGCTGACCGATAAAATGACGATGGCAACCTCGCTGGAATGCCGGGTGCCTTTTCTTGACCACCGGCTGGTAGAAACTGCCGTACAAATTCCGCAACAGCTGGTCATGAAGCAAGGGCAACTTAAATACCTGCTTAAGCAATCGCTGCGCGACCTGCTGCCATCATCCGTGCTGGACCGCAAAAAGCGTGGTTTTGGTGCGCCACTTGGCGCCTGGCTGAAACAGGAGCTGGCACCGCTGCTGCAATTGTTTATTAACCGTCAGAGTGTTGAAGCCCGGGGCTTACTGCACTGGCCAGTAATCGAAACCACCCTGCAACAACATTTGTCCCGCAAGGAAGATCATACTGATCATCTGCTGGCACTGCTGAATCTGGAGATTTGGTGCCGGCTTTATCTGGACGGACAAAGTGCTGAGCAACTCAGCGAGACAATCAGGACGTCGCTATGAAGATCCTTTATATTTGCCATCGTTTTCCTTTTCCACCAAAACGCGGCGGCAAAATACGCCCGTTTAATATGATTCGACACTTTCATCAGCAAGGACACCAGGTTTATGTTGCCTCACTGGCACGTAATCAGGCCGAGGCAGACGAAGGCACCGGTATCCGCGAATATTGCAGCCACTACTATGCCGCGGTTGTATCAGAGCCGGTACAATTTGCGCGGATGATTTTGCGCTTGCCGCTGTTAACACCTTCATCAATGGGTTACTTTTACAGCCGCCAGCTACAGCAGCATATTAACCAGTTACTGGCAGAGCATAAGTTTGATCTGATTTTTGTACACTGTTCATCTGTAGCCCAATATGTGGCAAATATCACAGATATTCCCAAGCTGCTGGATTTTGGCGATATGGACTCCCAGAAATGGTTGGCTTACCGTGCCTTCAAGCCTTTCCCGCTTAATCTTGGATACTGGCTGGAAGGGCATAAAATGTTGCTGGCCGAGAAAAAACTGGCCCGCCGTTTTGACCTGTGCAGCTGCACCACCAAAGCCGAGCTGGCCACCTTACAAAGCTATGATACCGGTGCTGCGACAGCCTGGTTCCCTAACGGGGTCGACAGCGATTATTTCACACCCGATAACACCGATTACGAACCACACAGCATTTCATTTATCGGCCGTATGGATTACTACCCTAATCAGGAAGCCATGCTGCAATTTTGCGAACACACATTACCGTTATTGCAGAAACAGCTGCCAGATACCAAACTATACATTGTTGGTGCAGAGCCCAGCGCAGCAATCAGAGCACTGGCCAATAAACCGGGTGTGATTGTTACCGGCTCTGTTGCAGATGTCCGCCCTTATATCCGTAAAACTGCTGCGATGGTTGCACCATTGAATATCGCCCGCGGAACCCAGAATAAAATTCTGGAAGCGATGGCAATGGGCGTACCGGTTGTTAGCAGCAGTCAGGCTGCCGGTGGCATTGATGCCGTACCGGGAAAGGATTTTCTGGTAGCCGATACACCACAGCAATATGCTGATCAGCTACTGCAGCTGATGATGAACCCGCAACAACGGCAACAACTGGCACAAGCCGGACGGGCAAGAATGCTCAGCCACCACCAGTGGATGCTTTCAATGCAGCAACTGGATGGTATTGTCAGGCAATGCATCAGCCTGCATCAGGGAAAATATACAACACAAAAGGAAGTGAGTTTATGAACATCAGCATTTTTGGCCTGGGTTATGTTGGCGCCGTATCTCTGGCCTGTCTGGCCCGTGACGGGCACCATGTAATCGGAGTCGATATTGACCCGGTAAAATTGCAGCTGATCAAACAGGGACAATCTCCTGTTATTGAAGAAGGCATGCCACAGCTGATGGCTGAAATGGCCCAAAGTGGCCGGGTTGAAGTAACACAAGATACCCTTTATGCCATTAACCACTCCAATGTTTCCTTTATTTGTGTCGGTACGCCTTCTCTGCCAAATGGCAGCCAGGACCAGCGGGCTGTTATCCGTCTGGCAGAACAGGTCGGCCAGGCACTGGCAGCAAAGCAGGGATACCATACCCTGGTTTTCCGCTCTACCCTGCTCCCCGGCACAGTGGAAGGCAAGCTACGGCAGATTATTGAAGAACATTCAGGAAAGCGGGACGGAGAAGATTTTGATATCTGCTTCCAGCCGGAATTTTTGCGTGAAGGCTCATCCATCCGCGACTATGATAACCCGCCTTTTACCATTGCCGGAGCCAATGCCGAACGGGCGCATCAGCAGTTACAAACGTTATTTGGTCACTTGCCTGGTAATTACTACCGCACCGATGTAAAAACCGCAGAAACCGTAAAATACTTCTGTAATATTTTCCATGCCCTGAAAATTACCTTCGCCAATGAAGTGGCCCGCCTGTGTGAAGGTATAGGTGTTGATCCGTTCAGTGTGATGGATCTGCTCTGTGCAGATAAGCAGCTGAATATCTCTACTGCCTATCTGAAGCCGGGGTTTGCTTTTGGCGGTTCGTGCCTGCCAAAAGATCTGCGGGCAATGCAGTATGTCGCTAAACAAGGCGATATCGAAATCCCGATGCTCAGCCAGGTGCTGAACTCGAATCAGGTTCATCTGCAACAGGCTTACCGTAAAATAACCACCCTCGGCAGCCGTAAAATTGGTCTGATTGGCCTGAGTTTTAAATCCGGCACAGACGACCTGCGTGAAAGCCCGCTGGTCGATCTGGCAGAATACCTGATTGGCAAAGGTATGCAGCTGAGTATCTATGACCCTGAGGTGAACCTGTCACGGTTACTCGGAGCCAATAAACGCTTTATTGAAGAAACCATTCCGCATATCGGTGAGCTGATGCAGCAGGATATCGCGACAGTTATGGCGGCCAACAAAGTGATTGTGCTGGGGCTGAACGATAAAGCCGTTGTCAGCCAGGTGCTGGCAGCCCTGACACCAGAACATATACTTGTTGATCTGGTACATCTGAAACAAAAACCCGACATCGGGGACAGATACATAGGACTTTGCTGGTGAAACCGGTTTTCAGCTGGCGTAACTGCCTGATACTACTGTTACTGATGGTATTACCGCTGGTCTGCCTGCTGGTGCTGTTTCCTGGCAGTGCAGAGCTGGTGCGTCTTCGCAACGCCATGGTATTCGATACCATCAGTGCTGAACACAGCGACTGGACTCCGGGTACAGCACCATTGTCATTCCGGCAGGAAACAGCCCGCACACCGGCATATCTGCAGCAGATAACCGAAGATATTGAAGGCGATACGCCTTTGCAGCGCATGCTGAATGCTGCAACCGTTCTGAACAGCCAGCCTCGTCTGGGTAACCCTATCCAGTCAGATACCGCCACCACGTTGCAGATTATCCGCGAACAAGGGGTAGGTTATTGTGCTGATTTTACTCAGGTAACCAATGCACTGGCCCATGCCTTACATATTCCGGTGCGGGAATGGGGCATGTCTTTTGACGGTTTTGGTGGTTACGGCCATGCGTTCAGCGAAATCTGGGACGGTGTGCTGCAACAATGGATTATGCTCGATTTGTTCAACAGTTTTTACCCGGCGGATCCGGTAACTCAAACCCCATTGTCGGCTCTGCAATTCCGGGAGCGTCTGCTTCAAAATCCGAACAATATACTGATTGTTCGGGTATCTCCGGCGCATTTCGGCTTTCGCGATGACGAAGCCTTGTTTACCTATTTTAGCCGCGGGCTGAATCAGTTTTATCTGTGGTGGGGCAATAACAGCATTAGCTATGATAAAATCCCGGAAATTAATATTGCCAGGCAGGTATCTCCACATGCCGAGCAACTGACAGCCATTATGACCGGCCATTTTCCATTGATTAAAGCCCTGGCTTTTGACAGCAATAGTCAGCAAATCAAAAGCATGCTGCAACTGAAAATGGTCATGTGGAGTATATTCTGGCTGGAATTGGCACTGGCTTTCCTATTATTATGTTGCATTATTGGCACGCTGTGGCGACGGAAACGCCAACCGGCAGCGGCCTGAACCAGCGCTCATCAGGGATTGATTATGGCTGAACAGGAACAGTTACACGTACTGCATGTATTTGATCATTCTATACCGCTGCACAGCGGTTATGCTTTTCGCAGCCTGGCTATCCTGCGGGAGCAACACAGGTTGCATATCCATACCCGGCAACTTACCGGCCCCAAGCATTACCTGACGACACCAGAACAGGAAACCGTAGATCACTTGTTGTTTCACCGTACCAGCCCGGGTTTATTTGGTGCAGTACCGGTATTACAGCAATGGGATGTGATACGCCAGCTCAGCAAAAAAATTGAGCAACTGGTAAAACAGCAACGGCCGGATATCATCCACGCACACTCCCCCGCATTAAATGCACTGGCCGCCGCCAGCGTTGCCCGTAAATACAATATTCCGCTGGTTTATGAAATGCGGGCTTCATGGGAAGACGCCGCAGTCAGTCACGGCAGCTGCAAAGAAGGCGATTTACGTTACCGTCTCAGCCAGTGGCTGGAGAAAAAAGCCCTGCGCAGTGCCGATTATGTTGTCACTATCTGTGAAGGACTGGCGAACCGGGTACGTAGCTGGGGCATTCCGGCCAATAATATCACCATTGTTGCCAATGCTGTTGATACCAGCCAGTTTCCTGTACCTGCAGCCAAACCAGAGCAGTTACTGCAGCAATGGCAGTTACATGGCAAAACGGTACTGGGGTTTCTTGGATCATTTTACCGCTACGAAGGGCTGCATTTACTGCTGGATGCTCTGCCATCGCTGATAAAAGACTTTCCTGATTTACGGCTGTTGCTGGCTGGTGGCGGCCCGCAGGAAGAAGCCCTGAAGCAGCAATGCC
>CAZXTH010000264.1:0-5245 GCA_964643585.1 uncultured Pseudoalteromonadaceae bacterium | reverse complement strand
AGGCGTCAACGCCTTCATATTCTTCCTGCTCAGTAACCCGGATACCTATGGTCAGTTTCAGCAAGTACCACACCAGTAAGCTGACACCAAATACCCATACAAAGATGGTCGCACCGCCAATCAGCTGGCCTGAGAATGTGCTGCCGCTATTAGTAATTGGTACCAGTAACAGTCCCAGAATACCTACAGTGCCGTGCACAGAAATGGCACCAACCGGGTCGTCGATTTTCAGCTTATCCAATGTCAGGATAGACACAACAACCAGCAGTCCGCCCAATGCACCAAACAAAGTAGCTTGCAGCGGCGTTGGTGTAGAAGGCTCAGCTGTAATTGCTACCAGACCTGCCAAAGCACCATTTAATGCCATTGTAAGATCGGCTTTGCGAAACAGCAGCGTTGCCAGAATAAGCGCAGAGATTGCACCGGCGGCTGCGGCAGCATTGGTATTCAGGAACACAACTGCGACACTGTTAGCATTCGCTACGTCACCCAGTTTCAGTACTGAACCACCATTAAAGCCAAACCAGCCCATCCATAAGATCAGCGTACCCAGAGTTGCCAGCGGCATATTTGCACCAGGAATAGCATTGACCTTGCCATCTTTGGTGTATTTGCCTTTACGCGCTCCCAGCACCAGCACACCTGCCAGAGCTGCAGAAGCACCCGCCATATGCACAATGCCAGAGCCTGCAAAATCAGAGAAACCTAAATCTGCCAGAGTGTACAGGCCAAAAACGGCATCACCATTCCAGGTCCATGAACCTTCCATCGGATAGATAAAACCAGTCATGACAACCGCGAAAACAAAGAATGCCCACAGTTTCATACGCTCAGCGACTGCACCGGAAATAATTGACATCGCTGTTGCAACAAACACCACCTGAAAAAAGAAATCAGATGCTTTGGAATAAATAGAATCGCCGGTAAAGCCGTCTTCACGTTCAGCAAAACTGGCCAGCGTAGCATCGACATCTACTGCTTCGATGCCTGATAAAAAGAAACCACCGCCGTACATAATCTGGTAACCACAAACCAGATACATGATGCAGGCAATAGCAAACAACCCGATATTTTTAGTTAGTATTTCTGTGGTATTTTTCGCCCGGACCAGCCCGGCCTCAAGCATGGCAAAACCACCAGCCATCCACATTACCAGCACCCCACAAATCAGGAAGTAGAAGGTATCCATTGCATATTGTAAGTGATAAATTTGTTCTTGCATGGGTCGGGTTCCTTATATCGCTTCCGCATCAGTTTCTCCGGTACGGATCCGGATAGCCTGTTCAAGGTCGTAAACAAAGATTTTTCCATCACCGATACGGCCGGTATGGGCGGCTTTCTGAATAGCTTCCAGTAAGCGATCGACCTGATCGTCCAGTGTGGCAATTTCCAGTTTTACTTTTGGCAGGAAATCAACCTGATATTCGGCACCGCGGTACAGCTCGGTATGGCCTTTCTGGCGGCCAAACCCTTTTACTTCCGTAACCGTTAAACCTTCTACCCCAATGTCAGCAATAGCTTCGCGTACATCGTCCAGTTTGAACGGCTTGATGATGGCACAAACAAGCTTCATGATGTTTTCCTTATTCTCATCTTTGACGACTGCAACCAAATATAAGAAAACCTTGTGCCAATTTTAAAAAAACAAATAAATCAGATAGTTAAAATATTCAGAGGGAAATTTGAAAGAAATAACGCACCATATTGGTGCTATTAATCACTGTGGGGGTGCAGCTGCTCAGCGTCGGCTGCGCAGCTCTGATTCCTGTAAAAACTGTTGCCAGTCTGCCAGTAATGCAAGCAAATCTTCCAATCCGCATTCGCTGTGCAGTCCTTGCTGGTCAAAATGCAGATCGTTACCTTCAAGCTTCTGGTGCAGTCGCTCAGGCAGTTCATGTTCTCCGGAAAATAGCAGGCTGTTATGCTGAACCTGGATTTCTCCCTGCTCCAGCAGTAATGAAAACTCCCGTCCCTGATATTCCCAGTTCTGGTAAGGTTTAAGTGTCTGTAACTGCTGCAATAATTGCCAACAGGCGGCAGAAGTTACCGGCAGTTCATCCAGTAAAAAGCGGGCCAGAGCCTCCTGCTCTCCGGCCAGACGCATACTGCATTGCTGCTTACGCTGATCAAAAACAAAATCGTATTCCACAAGACTGACTCCAGACCATATGGCATTAAATAAACATAGCGCTAAACCGCAGGATTGCTATGGCTGAAAATGCGGTTCACAAAAATAAAAAAGCCCTGACAAATATCAGGACTTTTCAGATATAAGGCAGCTAAAGGTGCTGCCTTGTCAGATACAGTTATACCGCTTGCTGAAAAATAACTGTTTCAGCTTTTTTGGTGTACTGTGGCATCTGATGGAAGTTCAGATAACGGTAGGTATCTGCTGCGGTAGCATTAATCTGCTTCGCATAATCCATATATTCTGCCACGGTTGGTAACTTACCGGTAATCGCCGCAACCGCTGCCAGCTCAGCTGACGCCAGATACACATTAGCGCCCTGACCTAAACGGTTCGGGAAGTTACGGGTTGAGGTAGAAACAACGGTTGAGTTGTCAGCCACACGAGCCTGGTTACCCATACACAGTGAACAGCCCGGAACCTCAATACGTGCACCAACACGGCCATATATACCGTAGTAGCCTTCTTCAGTCAGCTGGTCTTTATCCATCTTGGTTGGTGGAGCAATCCACAGACGGGTTGGGATCTGGCCTTTGAATTTATCCAGCAGCTTACCTGCCGCGCGGAAGTGGCCAATATTGGTCATACAGGAGCCAATAAACACTTCTTCAATCTTTTCATCCTGCACAGAAGACAACAGACGAGCATCATCCGGGTCGTTCGGCGCACACAGGATTGGTTCTTTGATATCAGCCAGATCGATTTCGATAACTGCTGCGTACTCAGCATCTGCATCGCCACGCTCCAGTTGCGGGTTAGCCAGCCAGGCTTCCATCGCACGGATACGACGTTCAATTGTACGAACATCGCCGTAGCCTTCAGACAGCATCCACTTCAGCATCACGATGTTAGATTGCAGATACTCAGACACTGACTCTTCAGACAAGGTAATAGTACAGCCAGCCGCAGAACGCTCTGCTGATGCATCAGACAGTTCAAACGCCTGCTCAACGGTTAATTGCTCCAGACCTTCGATTTCCAGTACACGACCAGAGAAAATATTTTTCTTACCTTTTTTCTCAACTGTCAGTAAACCCTGCTGAATCGCATAGTAAGGAATAGCATGCACTAAATCGCGCAGCGTAATACCTTGTTGCATTTCACCTTTAAAGCGCACCAGTACCGATTCTGGCATATCCAGAGGCATAACACCGGTTGCAGCCGCAAAAGCGACCAGACCAGAACCTGCAGGGAATGAAATCCCCAATGGGAAACGGGTATGAGAGTCACCACCGGTACCTACGGTATCCGGTAACAGCATACGGTTCAGCCATGAGTGGATAACACCATCGCCTGGACGCAGAGATACACCGCCACGGTTCATAATGAAGTCTGGCAGCGTGTGGTGAGTATCAACGTCTACCGGCTTAGGATACGCAGCAGTGTGACAGAAAGACTGCATCACCAGATCAGCAGAGAAACCTAAACACGCCAGATCTTTCAGTTCATCACGGGTCATAGGACCAGTGGTGTCCTGAGAGCCAACCGTAGTCATTTTTGGCTCACAGTACTGGCCTGGGCGAATACCTTTAACACCACAAGCTTTACCCACCAGCTTTTGTGCCAGCGTAAAGCCTTTATCTGAGCTTTCAGTCACGGCTGGACGCTCAAAAACAGTAGAGTGAGGCAAGCCTAAAGCTTCACGTGCTTTGTCAGTTAAACCACGACCAATGATCAACGGAATACGGCCACCAGCGCGTACTTCGTCCAGCAATACGTTAGAACGCAGTTCAAAAGTAGAAATCACTTCATCAGTGCCATGACGTTTAACCACGCCCTGATATGGGAAAATATCGATCACATCGCCCATATTCATGCTGTTAACATCCAGCTCGATTGGCAGCGCACCAGAATCTTCCATAGTGTTAAAGAAGATAGGGGCAATTTTACCGCCCAGACACACACTGCCCTGACGCTTGTTCGGTACATGAGGAATATCTTCACCCATAAACCACAGCACAGAGTTAGTAGCTGATTTACGTGAAGAACCGGTACCCACTACGTCACCAACGTACGCTAACGGGAAACCTTGCTCTTTTAATTTTTCCAGCTGTTTTACCGGGCCAATTGAACCTGGCTCATCCGGCACAATACCATCACGGCTGTTTTTCAACATTGCCAGCGCATGCAGTGGAATGTCAGGACGAGACCATGCATCCGGTGCAGGAGACAGGTCATCAGTATTTGTTTCGCCGGTAACTTTAAATACGGTAACGGTAATTTTTTCTGCAACGGCAGGCTTAGACAGGAACCACTCAGCTTCGGCCCAGGATTTCAGTACGGCTTTGGCATGCTCATTACCGGCATCCGCTTTTTCCTGCACATCGTGGAAGCTATCAAACATCAGCAGCGTATGAGACAAACCTTTAGCAGCGATAGCACCCAGCTTAGCGTTATCCAGCAGCTCGATCAGCGGGTGAATATTATAACCGCCCAGCATCGTGCCCAGTAATTCGGTAGCATATTCAGCTGACACGATTGGAGAGTTGGCTTCACCTTTAGCAACGGCAGCCAGGAAACCGGCTTTTACATAAGCGGCATCGTCAACTCCAGGCGGGATACGGTCTGCCAGTAATTCCAACAGGAAAGCTTCTTCACCTGCAGGTGGGTTCTTTAACAGTTCAACCAGTCCTGCAACCTGTTCAGCATTGAGAGGTTTTGGGGCGATGCCTTGCGCTGCACGCTCGGCCACATGTTCGCGATATTCTTGTAGCACAGTTGTTCTCCAGGTCGTTTATTGCGGTGTTATACCGCAATGCCATTCACCAGAATGAATGGCCTGAATTATAAGAAAAATCGGGCCAAATTAATATTGTTGTGACAGTTACCCGCTTTATAGTGGGTATAAATCACATGAATGAACACCAGATATTTATTATTTTAATCTATACCCAGGACGTTTTGGCACGTCCTGCGACAGGCTGTATCAGCGATACTATGATACAGCCTGTACAGTAGTTATTACCAGATCTTAACCCGCTGCTCCGGGCTCAGATACATTGCATCACCCTCTTTAATATCAAAGGCCTGATAAAATTCCGGAATATTAGGCAGAAT
>CAZXTH010000263.1:0-5251 GCA_964643585.1 uncultured Pseudoalteromonadaceae bacterium | reverse complement strand
CCAGCGTTTGCTGCAGCGGCACCGGGCAGTTAATGCTGTGGTGGCAGAGGAACTGGCAGAGAAGATTCACGCCCTGGCGCTGCACACTTATACGCCCTCAGAGTGGTACGAATACTATGCGGAAAAACCGCCGGTATCACCGCGCTGTTATGGCGGCAGCAAACTCGACAAAACTGAAAAAGCGTCCGTGTGACGCTTTTTTTCTGTGTATCGCTAAGTGACACATTACTGATTTTCTTGTGATAACTGCTGATCAGACCTGTTTTCTGCGGTAAAGTTTTACACTAACGCCAATTTTGTCGAGACAACAGCAGGAGCTGTCATGGTTATTCAACCGAAAATTCGTGGTTTTATCTGTACTAATGCCCATCCTGTCGGCTGTGCTGAACATGTAAAAGAACAAATCGACTACGTCAAAAAACTGGGGCCGGTGGCAAACGGGCCGAAAAACGTGCTGGTCATTGGGGCTTCCACCGGTTATGGCCTGGCATCACGTATTACTGCCGCCTTTGGCTCGGGGGCAAAAACCCTGGGTATCTTTTTTGAAAAAGAACCCACTGACAGCAAAACAGCGTCTGCCGGCTGGTATAACACGGCGGCGTTTGAACAGGCTGCCAGCTCAGCCGGGCTGTGGAATAAACATCTTAACGGCGATGCGTTTACCGATGAGTTAAAAGCGCAGGCCATTAATGTTATCCGCAGTGAAATGGGTAAAATTGATTTAGTGGTGTACAGCCTGGCAGCGCCGCGGCGTAAAGACCCGGTGACGGGCGAAGTGTTCAGCTCTGTACTGAAACCTATTGCCCAGGCCTATACCGCCCGGACACTAAATACCAGTAAACGTGAAATTGAAGAAGTGTCAGTTGAGCCGGCTAATGATGACGAGATTTACCAAACGGTAAAAGTCATGGGCGGCGAAGACTGGGAGCGCTGGCTGGATCAACTGGATGCTGCCGGCGTGCTGGCAGAGAACTGCCAGACAGTGGCTTACACCTACATAGGCAAAGAGCTGACCTGGCCAATTTACGGCAAGGCTACCATAGGTAAAGCCAAAGAAGATCTGGATCGTGCCGCTGCGGCGATCACGGCTAAATTAGCCGGCAAAAAAGGTAAGGCGTATGTGGCGTCGTTAAAAGCGCTGGTCACGCAGGCCAGCTCGGCCATTCCTATTATGCCGCTGTATATCTCGTTGCTGTACCGGGTCATGAAAGCAGAAGGTACGCATGAAGGCTGTATTGAGCAGATCAACGGTTTGTTCCGTCAGGGCTTATACAGCGCTGCACCCATTATGGACGATGCCGGCCGTTTACGGATGGACGGTAAAGAGTTAAGCGAGCATATCCAGCAGGCGGTAAAAGATTTATGGGGCCAGGTAACGACAGACACTATCGACACCCTGACTGATTACCAAGGCTACCATAATGAATTCTTAAGATTATTTGGCTTTGGCTACAGCCACGTTGATTATGATGCGGATGTATCACCAATGGTACCGTTGCAGAATATTATTGCGTAATTTTAGCAGGCCGCCTTTGGGCGGCTTTTGTTTATGCGCAAATGGACTAAAGTTGACTAGAATATGCAGCAGTAAGGCGTTAATGTCGCAAGGCTGTCAGGTAAGACCAATGACAGAATTGCCCGGTTGGTTTACCGGAAAATTTGCCTAACAGCATAGATAGGTAGCTGCTTTAATGCTAGAATCCGCAACTTTAATACGTGTATCCGGTGTAAAAATAAACAGCGGGAAACCCTGATAAATAACGCCGGATGCGCTGCGCGGTGAGCAGCTGAAAAACTAGGCCCTGTTTCTTCCCAAAATAGTAGTGCAAGTACGTATGATAAAACTTAAGAAAGGCTTGGACATTCCCCTCGCGGGCAGTCCTAAACAAGAAATCACTACGGGCAATGCCATAAAAACTGTCGCCATTCTGGGCGAAGAATATATTGGTATGCGCCCGACGATGGCAGTTGAAGTCGGTGATAAAGTAAAGAAAGGTCAGGTACTTTTTGAAGATAAAAAGAACCCTGGCGTTAAATTTACTGCGCCGCTGGCCGGAACTGTAAAAGAAATCAACCGTGGAGCAAAACGGGTTCTGCAACCGGTGGTAATTGAAGTTACCGGCGATGAAACAGAACGTTTTAATGCTTACCCGGTCGATGCACTGTCGTCGTTGACGGTTGAACAGGTTAAGCAGAACCTGATTGATTCAGGACTGTGGACGGCTTTGCGGGCCCGGCCTTTCAGCCAGACTCCAGCTATTGACAGTACTCCACGTGCTATTTTTGTCACTGCTATTGATACTAATCCTCTGGCTGCTGATCCTGCACTGGTTATCAAAACTGAAGCAGAAGCATTCAGCCATGGCCTTACCGTATTGTCTCACCTGACGGAAGGTAAGCTGTTTGTCTGCCAGAAAGCCGGTGCTAACCTGCCTCTTGGCGGAAAAGCAGAAACGGCTGAGTTTGATGGTCCTCATCCTGCTGGTCTGGTCGGTACCCATATTCACTTCCTGGAGCCGGTAGGCCTGAAAAAGTTCGTATGGCACCTTGGTTATCAGGATGTTATTGCTATCGGTAAACTGTTTACTACCGGCGAGCTGCATGCGGAGCGGGTGGTTTCTCTGGCTGGGCCGCAGGTAAAAAATCCTCGTCTGGTTAAAACTGTCCTTGGCGCTTCGCTTAGCGAGCTGACTGAAGGCGAACTGGCTGAAGGTCAATTGCGGGTTATTTCTGGTTCTGTTCTTGCCGGTCGTGCTGCTCAGGGCGTTCATGGTTATCTGGGACGTTACCACAATCAGGTATCTGTTCTGACCGAAGGTAATGAGAAAGAGTTCCTTGGCTGGATTGCTCCGGGAGCAACTAAATTCTCTATTACCCGTGCTTACCTGTCACACCTTAGCCCTAAGCGTCTGTTTAATATGACAACCAGTACTAACGGTTCTGACCGGGCAATGGTGCCAATCGGTAACTATGAGCGGGTAATGCCGCTGGATATTCTGCCAACGCTGTTATTGCGTGACCTGTTATCAGGCGATACCGACGGCGCGCAGTCTCTGGGTTGTCTTGAACTGGATGAGGAAGATTTGGCTCTGTGTACTTTTGTATGCCCGGGCAAATATGACTACGGTACAGTTCTGCGTGACTGCTTGACTACCATCCAGAAGGAAGGCTAATCATGAGTTTAAAGCATTTTTTAGAGCGCATTGAGCCGCAGTTTGAGAAAGGCGGCAAGTACGAGAAGTGGTATGCGCTGTATGAAGCTGTTGCTACCATTATGTATACACCGGGTCTGGTCACTAAAAACGGTACTCATGTCCGTGACAGTATCGACCTGAAGCGTATTATGATTTTTGTATGGTTAGCGCTGTTTCCTGCGCTGTTCTTCGGTATGTACAATATTGGTCATCAGGCAGTTATTGCTCTGCAGGCTGGTTTTGGTACGCCGGATACCTGGCAGGTTGCAATATTCCATGCCTTCGGTGGCGAGCTGTCTGATACTTCAGGCTGGATAAGTAAGATGTGGTATGGTGCCTGCTGGTTCCTGCCTATTTACGCTACAGTATTTTTTGTTGGTGGTTTCTGGGAAGTGTTGTTTGCTTCTGTCCGTAAACATGAGATTAACGAAGGTTTCTTTGTTACTTCTATTCTGTTTGCCCTGATTCTTCCTGCTTCTATTCCTCTGTGGCAAGCCGCGCTGGGTATTACTTTTGGTGTTGTTGTTGCTAAAGAAGTTTTTGGCGGCACAGGCCGTAACTTCCTTAACCCTGCATTGGCGGGCCGTGCTTTCCTGTTCTTTGCTTACCCGACGGAAATTTCAGGTGACCGTGTCTGGACTGTTGCTGATGGTTTCTCTGGTGCTACCTGGTTAGGTAAGGCTGCTGCCGGTGAACTTGATTATGCAAATAATACCCAGCTGTGGTGGGATGCCTTCTATGGTTTTATTCCTGGTTCAGTAGGTGAGACCTCTTTCCTGGCATTGTTGATTGGTGGTCTGGCACTGATTTATTTACGTATCGCATCATGGCGCATCGTTGCAGGTGTGATGGTAGGTATGATTCTGACCAGCTATCTGTTCAATATTATCGGTTCTGAAACAAACACTATGTTTGCTATGCCGTGGCACTGGCATCTGGTACTGGGTGGTTTTGCGCTGGGTATGTTCTTTATGGCAACAGATCCGGTTTCAGCATCGTTTACTGATCAAGGCAAATGGGCCTACGGTATTCTGATTGGCTTTATGGCAATTATGATCCGGGTAGCAAACCCTGCATATCCGGAAGGTATGATGCTGGCAATTCTGTTTGCGAACCTGTTTGCACCGTTGTTCGACTATATGGTTGCTCAGAGTAATATTAAACGGAGGCTTGCACGCAATGTTTAAGAGTAACGACAGTATCGGCAAAACGTTCTTTATGATCGTTGTTGTATGTCTGGTTTGTGCTGTGATTGTATCTACAGCGGCAGTGCAGCTACGCCCATTACAGCAGGAAAACAAGTTACTGGATACTCAGGTTAACATTCTGAGAGTTGCCGGGCTAAGCACTACCGGTGATGCCAGAAAAACGTACGATGAGCATATCGTAACCAAATATGTTGACCTGAATACCGGAACTTATGTGCCTGAACCTGCTGGCTATGATTACCGGAAGTTTATGAAAGATCCGGCAGAAAGCATTATGCTGGCTAAAGCAGATGATATTGCATCTATCAGAAGCCGTGCCAATGTAGCTCCGGTATATCTGGCGTATAATAACGGTGTTGATAGCGGTGAACTGACCTTTATCATCCTGCCGGTTCATGGCTATGGTTTGTGGTCAACTCTGCACTCTTTCCTGGCACTGGAAGCTGATGCACGCACTGTTGCTTCAGTAAACTATTATGAGCATGCAGAAACGCCTGGTATGGGTGGTGAAGTTGAAAACCCAAGATGGGCTGCGCAGTTCAAAGGCAAGCAGGCAATCGATGACCAGGGGAACCCTTCACTGGTTATTACTAAGCCAGGTAATGCCCGTGCTGATTCTCCGTATGAAATTGATGGTTTATCTGGCGCTACCTTAACCAGTAATGGCGTACAGCATTTGTATACGTTCTGGTTGGGCGAAAAAGGCTTTGGACCATTTTTAGACAAATTCCGTAAAGGGGAGCTCAACTAATGGCAAGCGCGAAAGAAATGAAAAGCCTGGTCTTAGGGCCGGTTATTAGTAATAACCCTATTACATTACAGGCTCTGGGTATCTGTTCTGCTCTGGCA
>CAZXTH010000262.1:3875-5270 GCA_964643585.1 uncultured Pseudoalteromonadaceae bacterium | reverse complement strand
ACATCAGCTCTGTGCCGGTACTATGTTTTAAGTCAAAAGGGTTTCCAGTTCAAAAGGCTCATTCAGTTTTTGTTCAGTTTTTTTAATTCAGGGCTTGTTTATATAAAACCTATCTGCTATAAAAACACTGCGCTAGTGAAGAATAACAAGCAAGAAGCTCGCAAAAAACGAGACCTCTAAATTTTATTAAGCCACGTAAGTGGCTTTTTTATTGCCTTTTTTCTGCCTCTTGCTGTAACTGGCGAATCAACTTTCCTGACAATGTCTCAATCGGCGGGACATCCGGCAAATTATCCAAATCAAACCAGTATGCTTCTTCAATTTCATTTGGCTGACAGACAATATCCCCGGCAATATAATCCGCGATAAAAGCCGTCATAAGAGAATGCGGGAATGGCCATGGCTGACTGCCAACATACCGCAGATTAGTAATATCGACGCCGACTTCCTCTTTTACTTCTCGCACCGCCGCCTGCTCCAGCATTTCGGCAGACTCTACAAAACCAGCCAGTATCGAGAAAAAGCCTTTCCGATGGCGAGATGAACGAGCCAGTAAAATCTGCTTATCCCGTACCACCGCTACCAGAACACAAGGCGCGATGCGTGGATAACAGCGATGACCGCACTTATGGCACAATGCAGCCAGTTCCCAGTTAACCAAATGCATAGCACTACCGCACTGTCCGCAAAAGCGATGAGTCTGCAGAAATAAAGCTACCTGCACAGCCCGTGCAGCCAGTTGAAAGATGGTTTCCCCCATTGGTAATAACTCACGGGGGGTTACCCAGCTGCTCTCATCGGCCATGTGATCATGATTAACCAGTAAATAGCAGGATTGGCCTTCGTGCTCTCCCAACCAGCAACATTGTTCTGCCTCAGCTACCGCCATAACGGAGCTGAACGTACCGGCTGGCACATGACCTTCAGGGGTCAGGCGAATTTGTCCACGGTTTACAATAAACCAAAGTCCTGTAGTATCTGCCGGCAACTCCAGACTGTGCTTAATCATATCGTATTCCTGTTTGTTGCGAATTTAGCCCGGCTGCGGGGTAATGGCGGCTATCATAATGCCAAACAGAGAGCTGACCAATAAAAAAACGGTTGATCTTTGGTTGGAAATTCTTTTAATTAGACACTTGGAGCTGCTGACCGGCAGCACTTAAGGAGAAGGCTATGTACACCCGCGTAAAAAAAGCACAGCAGCAATGGGGCGGTTCACTGACAGCAATTGACAGCTGGCTGGAAGAGCGTCAGCAGTTAATAGTCAGTTACTGCAAGCTGGCGGGTTTGCCACCTTTTGAAGATAACCGCCAGACCATGCCTGCTCAGGATACTATTCGCCAGTTTTGCCAGTTGCTGATCGATTATTTATCTGCTGGCCATTTTGAAGTATAC
>CAZXTH010000262.1:0-3865 GCA_964643585.1 uncultured Pseudoalteromonadaceae bacterium | reverse complement strand
GCCGGAAGCTGGCTCAGAAATTGTATCCTAAGATTTCAGAATCAACCGATCTGGCTCTGGCATTTAACGATAAATATGCAGAGCACCTCAGCACCCGCAAAAGTGGCGCTTTCGATCTTGAATTATCAGAACTTGGCCAGGCTCTGGAGGCCCGCTTTGCACTTGAAGATCAACTGATTAATACCTTGCACGAAAAACACAGCTCAGTGCCAATCTGAGCAACTTCATCGGATAAAACAAAAACGGCCTGTATTACAGGCCGTTTTTTTATACTGAATATAGCAAATCAGCTATTCCCGGATTATTCATCCTTAGGCTTAACAATATCCAGTAACTCAACTTCAAATACCAGTACGCTATTAGGCTTGATCACACCCATATCACGCTCACCGTATGCCAGTTCTGACGGAATGGTAAACTTGAATTTAGAACCGACATTCATCAGCTGCACACCTTCGGTCCAGCCAGGAATAACACGATTCAGCGGGAATTGTGCCGGTTCGCCACGATCATGTGAACTGTCGAATTTAGTACCATCAATCAGTGTACCCGTGTAGTGTACTTTTACTACATCAGTAGCCACTGGTTTAGCACCCTCGGCAGCCTGTAGCACTTCATACTGCAGGCCTGATTCTGTTACCTGTACACCTTCTTTAGCAGCATTCTTCTCTAAATAAGTCTGACCTGCAGCAATAGCTTCTGACGCTTCTGCACTGGCAATTTCCGCCTGTTTTTCACGGAATTGCTGATCCAGAGCTGTCAGTAATGTCTGGATTTCTTCATCTGTTACTTCTGACTTTCCGGCCATTGCATCCTGTACACCACGCAGAATCAGGTCGCCATCCAGCTCAACACCTGTTTTATTGTATTCATCAATGGTGCTTTGCAAATAACGCCCGGCTGAAACGCCCAGGCTGTATGACTGTTTGGCTGCATCACTATCCAGTGGTTTTACTTCAGCTTCTTTCTGGCAGGCTGTTAAAACTGTAACAGCTACGGCTACCAGTGACAGTTTTGTCATTAAACGCATTCCGTTCTCCAAATTTAACGCAGGCAAGCTGCAAAAGTGTGTTTTAATATTGCCCAGATTTCTGACCTATACTAACGGTTTGTGTGGATGAGGTTAACACCCAACATGAAATATCCCGTTTTTTTTCTGTTGTTGCTGTTAAGCGGCTGTAGTAACCCCGAATCCCGCCCGACGGAACAGTTTCAGCATGCTGCCCATGGCAGTTACGCAGCTGCTTTATCTGCTGATGGTAATTATGCTGTTGTTTCATCCATCAGCCACGGCGTTGCCTTCTGGGATTTACGCCAGAATGCTCTGCGATATCAGTGGCAGCACCAGCAGGATACAGACAATCTGGTATTCATTCTGGCGATCAGCCATAACAATAGCCACGTCCTGACTGCAGATCAACAGACTTTTGCGCTATGGGATACCCGCTCTGGTCAGAATCAGGGATTCTGGCAACTGGATGATTCCACAATCCGGGACATAGCCCTCTCTGATAATGGCGCCCATTTACTGATTGGTAAAAGTAATGGCGATGTGCAGCATATTACTCTGGCCTCCGGGCGCAGGCTTGAATTTAAAGGCCATACCGAACGCATTAACAGTATTGCACTATCTCCGAATGGTCATTATGCACTGACTGGCGGAAACGATTATATGGCATACCTGTGGGATACCCGCACTGCTCAGATAATTTATAGTTTCAGCCACCCGAGCAGGGTTACCAAAGTGGCTCTCGATCCTAAAGGCCGGTACGCTTTTACTGCTGACAGCAGAAATCTGGCCCAAATCTGGGATATCCAGACCGGTTTGCTGGTAAGCAATCTGGGAGTCGCAGCTCATCAGCAATTATTCAGTGCGGTACGCTTCAGTGATGATGGCCGTCTACTGGCAACGGGCTCTCCCAGCCGAAAACTGGTATTATGGGATGTTGTCAGTGGCAAACAATTACAGCAATGGCAGGTAAGCACTAAACAGCAAGGGTGGCCACGCAGCGCTGTAGTATATGATGTTACCTTTATGGAAAATAACCGCCTGATCAGTGAAAGCTCCAGTGGCCTGGCTGAAGTATGGGAAATAAATAATGACTGAGCAGGAACACAATCTGCAAATGCAGATTATTGAGCTGGAAAGCAAACTGGCTTTTCAGGAAGACACCATTGCCAGCCTCAATAATGAGCTGGTAGAGCACCAGCGCAAAATAGACAGAATGCAGCACCAACTGGTGCTGATTGCTGAAAAACTAAGACAACTCCCGGAAGGCAGCCAGATACTGCGGCCTGAAGAAGAACCGCCACCGCCACATTATTAGGGGTATCAGCTTTTAACTACTCAGGTTTAAAAACCCCGATAACCTGCTCACTGGCGCGGCTGGCTCTGGCAATTTGCTGTTCCGGCTGGGTCATCTGATAGTGGCATTGTACGCATTCCACTTTTTCCACGTTATTTTCAATAAACAACATCATAGTGTCCTGCGATTTGCACTGAGGGCAACTGGCACCGGCAATAAAGCGTTTTTTCTTACGTTCTGTCATATATTTCTCCGGGAAAGCAGTTCTGCATCCACTATCGTTACCAATCCTGACTCTGCTTGTGCAAATTTAGTCATTACGCTTGGTTTGTCCCGCTGATACAGTTACATTAGCAGCCCGTTTCAGTTTGTCAGGGAAAACCTATGATCCAGTTGCAACAGCTAGAACTCCGGCGTGGTATTAACTGCTTGTTCAGGGATGCGGATCTTACCGTATTTCCAGGCCAAAAGGTGGGAATTGTTGGAGCAAACGGCTGCGGCAAATCAAGCCTGTTTTCTCTGTTACAAGGCAAGCTTCAGGCAGATGCCGGGCAAGTCAGTATTCCTGAGCGCTGGGTTATCTCCACCGTAGCCCAGGAAACACCGGCGCTGGATTGTACGGCAATGGATTATGTACTACAGGGCGACGAACAGCTTTACCCTCTGCTGCAGAAAATTCGCCAGGGTGTAGAAGGGCACGAACTGGCTCATATTCACCAGCAAATCGAAACACTGGACGGCTACCGTGCTGAAGCAAAAGCAGGAACCCTACTGGCCGGGCTGGGTTTTAGCGGTGATATGCAGCAACAGGCTGTGAAATCATTTTCAGGCGGCTGGCGGATGCGGCTTAATCTGGCAAAAGCACTGATGAAACGGGCTGATTTACTTTTGCTTGATGAACCGACTAACCACCTCGATTTAGATGCCGTGCTGTGGCTGGAAAAATATCTGGCAGCTTATCAGGGCACTTTGCTGCTGATTAGCCATGACCGCGATTTTCTGGATGCAATTACTGCCGCCATTGTGCATATAGAACAGCAGACTCTGACACTCTATAAAGGCAACTACAGCCAGTTTGAACGGCAACGGGCTGAGCAACTGGCGCAGCAGCAATCAAATTATGAGAAACAGCAACGTCAGGTTGCCCACCTGCAGCAGTTTATAGATCGTTTTAAAGCCCAGGCGACCAAGGCCCGGCAAGCCCAAAGCAGAATAAAAGCACTTGAGCGGATGACCATGCTGGCACCAGCTCATGTTGATTCTCCTTTCAGCTTCTCCTTCAGAGATCCGAAATCTCTGCCTAACCCGTTACTGAAAATGGAGAATGTGCAGGCAGGTTATGCTCAGCATACTATTCTGCAGAAAATTAACTTTCAGCTTTTACCTGGTAGCCGTATTGGATTATTAGGCCGTAACGGTGCCGGTAAATCGACCCTGATAAAATTGCTGGCCGGTTCACTGACTCCTCAAGCGGGAGAAATCTGGTATGCCAGTGGCGTCAGCCTGGGCTATTTTGCCCAGCACCAGCTGGAAACCTTGCGTCCTCAGGACTCCCCGCT
>CAZXTH010000261.1:4216-5313 GCA_964643585.1 uncultured Pseudoalteromonadaceae bacterium | reverse complement strand
GCCCAGCGTGTTCAGTGCACAAGGGATAGCCGCTATTCTGCAGGGTGTAGAACAGCAGTTGCCCTTTAGTGACGATATTGAAATTACCATGGAAGCAAATCCCGGAACCGTTGAAGCCGAACGCTTTGCCGGTTATGTACAGGCAGGTGTGACCCGATTTTCTATTGGAGTGCAAAGTTTTCAAACAACGCAACTGAAAGCGTTGGGCCGTATCCACGATTGTGATGAAGCCATCCGGGCTGCACAACTGGCGGCAGCACTGCCGCTGAAAAGCTTTAACCTCGATTTAATGCACGGCCTGCCGCAGCAGGATATCAACGGCGCGCTGGCTGATTTACAGCAAGCAATTGATTTAAGCCCGCCACATTTATCCTGGTATCAGCTGACAATAGAACCCAATACTGCCTTTGCTTCAAAACCTCCGGTATTACCGGAAGACGATATGCTGTGGGATATTCAGGAACAGGGGCAAGCGCTGCTGGCACAGTATGGTTACACCCAGTACGAGATTTCCGCTTACAGCAAAACCGGGCATCAGTGTAAACATAACCTGAACTACTGGCGCTACGGCGACTATCTGGGTATAGGTTGCGGGGCTCACGGCAAAATTACCCTGCCTTCACGTAATGCCATTTTACGCACCGTAAAGATTAAACACCCGAAAGGCTATATGGACTTAACCCGCCGCTATACCGACAGCCGTGAGCAGGTTGAAGCCGAAGACCGGCCATTTGAATTCTTTATGAACCGCTTTCGTTTGCTGGAAGCCTGCCCTATCAGCGATTTCAGCGCCTATACCGGCCTGCCACTTAGCACCATAGAGCCCTCTATTGCAGAAGCTGTCAGTAAAGGCTTACTCAGTCAAACCGACAGCCACTGGCAGGTAACAGCCAAAGGCGCCCGTTATCTGAATGACTTGCTAACGCTGTTTATGTAACTGCTGAGTTTTAAACTTTTTCGATATTGTGACCTTTCAGCCAATATATCAGCAGCGTTGTTGATTAATTTTCAACCTGTCATCCCTTCCCCTCAAAAATTATCTGCGTACAATAGGTTATTCATGACAACAATAACCAAAACGGGAACTACCATGAAAA
>CAZXTH010000261.1:325-4206 GCA_964643585.1 uncultured Pseudoalteromonadaceae bacterium | reverse complement strand
GCACTATTACCTCTGGCAGTCAGCTTTGCCCTGCTCAGCGGCTGCAACCCTCAGAACACTACCGTCCAGCCAGAGCCAACCGTACAGAGTACCGCACCGGTACAGGATGAATCTGCCAGAGCAAATGCACTGTTTGAGCAGATTTTTATGGAGAATGTCCGCCGTAACCCGATCATGCAAACCCGATTGGGTATAAAAGATGATTATGATAAATGGCAGGATTTATCTGATCAGCATTACGAAGCGGGCATGATGCTGACCCGGCAGCACCTTGAATTAATAGAACAGCTTGATCCTGAAAAAATGGATGCCCAGACCAGGCTCAGCCATCAACTTATGAAACAAAGCCTGCAGAATACACTAGACGATGCCAAATGGCGGTTATACAACTACCCGGTTAACCAGATGTTTGGCACTCATTCTCAAGTTCCTTCACTGCTGATTAACCAGCACACTATCAGTAACGAGCAAGATGCCAAAGCCTATATTGCCCGCTTAAACAATGTGCCGCATTTATTCCGCCAGTTACAGCAGCAATTAGAGCAACGGGCCGAAGCCGGTATTATTCCGCCGAAATTTGTCTTTCCGCATGTTATTTCTGCCAGTGAAAATGTCATTAAAGGCGCCCCGTTCGATACCGGTGAAGACAGCACATTACTGGCCGATTTCAAGAAAAAAGTTGGTAAGCTGGACATCAGCGAACAGGCTAAAAAACTGCTGACCGATGAAGCCACCGTTGCCTTGCTGGGCAGTATCCGCCCGGCTTATAACCAGTTAATCAACTATTTGCATACGCTTGAACAGCAAGCAGGTACAGACGATGGTGTCTGGCGCTTTAAAGATGGTGAAGCGTTTTATAACAATGCACTGAAACGCACAACCACGACCAATCTGACAGCAGCAGAAATTCACCAGATCGGTTTAGATGAGGTGGCCCGTATTCATAATGAAATGCGTGAAATTATGCATAAGCTGGAATACAAGTCTGATCTGAAATCGTTCTTTGCCCATGTGCAAAGCCTGCCAGGGCTTTATTATCCGGACACCCCGGAAGGTAAAGAAGCCTACCTGAAAGACGCTACCGCAATTATCGATAACATGCGCACCAGGCTTGATGAGCTGTTTCTAACCAAACCTAAAGCCGACATGGTTGTAAAAGCCGTAGAGCCGTTCCGCGAGCAAAGTGCCGGAAAAGCCTTTTACCAGCAACCCTCTATGGATGGCAGTCGCCCGGGAGTTTATTACGCTAACCTGTACCGCATGAGCGACATGCCTAAATATGAGATGGAAGCACTGGCTTACCACGAGGGAATTCCAGGGCACCATATGCAGCTGGCGATTGCGCAGGAACTCGAAGACATGCCGAAATTCCGCCGTTTTGGTATTTACACTGCCTACGTTGAAGGCTGGGGTTTATATACTGAATTGCTGCCTAAAGAAATCGGCCTGTATCAAGACCCCTATTCCGACTTTGGCCGCCTGGCAATGGAATTATGGCGTGCCTGCCGCTTAGTAGTTGATACTGGTATTCATGCAAAAAAATGGACACGTGAGCAAGCTATCAGCTACCTGCAGGAGAATACTCCGAATACACCGACCGCGATCGAAAAAGCGATTGAGCGGTATATCGTTATGCCATCTCAGGCGACCGCTTACAAAATTGGTATGATCAAAATTATCGAACTGCGGGAAAAAGCACGTGATTCACTGGGCGATAAATTTGATATCCGTGAGTTCCATGATGTTGTACTGAAAAACGGTGCTCTACCGTTGGATGTACTGGAACAGCTGGTTAACGACTATATAGCAACCAAAAGCTGAAGATGATGCTGCACCCTTTATGGTTACTGGCTATCAGTGGCGTAGCCCTCTTTATTGGGTCATTGCTGGCCGTGTATCTTTACGGCCAGTTTGCCAGACGATCCAGAGGAGAGCCCGGTTATGCACTGCCGCTTACAGCCGGGCCACAGGGTGAGCTGGATCAGTTTGTCGGAGCATTAACCGCTATCCATCCCGGCAAAAGCGGGCTGTTGCTGCTGGACGATAATATTGACGCCTTTGCAGTACGCGCCCTGTCAGCCCGTACTGCTGTTCGCAGCCTCGACCTACAGTACTATTACTGGAAAAATGACACTACTGGCAGCCTGCTGGCTTACGAGCTGTTACTGGCTGCGGGCAGAGGCGTCCGTATCAGGTTGCTGCTTGACGACATTAATACCCACCACCAGCGCCCTTCATTACTGGCACTCGATGAACATCCTAATATAGAAATCCGGTTATTTAACCCCAGTAAAAACCGTCCGGGTTCATGGCGCCGGGGTATTGAAATGCTGTTAAGGGCATTCAGCGTTACCCGTCGTATGCACAACAAAGCCTGGATTGCCGATGGCAGGCTTGCTGTTGTGGGAGGGCGTAATATCGGTGATGAATATTTCAGTGCTTCAGCTGCATCGCAGTTTCATGATTTGGATCTTGTAACTATTGGTGATGCCGTTAGTCAGACAGAGCAGATTTTTGATACCTACTGGAACAGTGCTGTTGTGATTCCTGCAGCCCGTTTACGCAAACGGCGTAAAGCCCGGCTCCACAAACTACAACGCTTTCTGGAGCGTCAGGTTGATGATGCACAAGACTCTCCCTATCTGAATAAAGTAATAGACCAGACGGTAGACAACCTGCTGGTTTTTAACGATAAAATTTGCTGGACCAGTCAGGTACGGGTTATTGCCGACCCACCGGAAAAAGCCTACGCCGAAGGTGAAGACCAGTGGCTGCTGAATACCCTGCAACAGGTTATGGCACAATCCCGCCGGCAACTGCATATTATCTCGCCTTATTTTATTCCCGGAGATAAAGGCACCGCGCAACTTGGCTCACTGGTGTCTGCCGGAGTAGATGTATCCGTACTGACCAACTCACTGGCCGCAACTGATGTTACCGCAGTACACGGTGCTTATATGAATTACCGCAAAGCACTACTTCGTAGCGGTGTCCGTTTATATGAACTAAAAGGCAAACTGGATAAAAAGGCCATTTCACTTTTTGGTTCAGCACTCAGTTCAGATGGCGCCAGCCTGCACACCAAAGCGTTCTATGCTGACCAGCAGGGGTTTATCGGCTCGTTTAATTTTGACCCGCGCTCAGTTTCGCTCAATACCGAAATGGGCATATTGTTTAACGAGCCGGAATTGATCACAGCACTGCAACAGCTGTTTACAGAAGATACCGCCGCTGAACGCAGCTACCGGTTGGGCTTACAGCAAGGCAGGCTGTATTGGCGTTATAAAGAAGATGGCAAACCCAAACGCTGCTACCGTGAACCTGAAGCAAACTTCAGACGCAAACTGGCAGCAAGGATTATCAGCTGGCTACCTATCGAATCACAGCTATAGCCGCCCATTGTACAACAGCCTTCGTAAACAGCCCCTAACATTCACTATTATAATAAGTGCGTCAGGAATTCCTGATGTGTCAGCAAGATTTCAAAGATATCAGGAACCCAAAAATGAATCTAAAGCTCAGCCATAAAGTACCTGGATTAAAGGTCGTTTATACATTGTTTGATGAGCTAAGGGATGACCCAGAGCAGATTCTGGCAGTGCAGTCTCTTAGCCTGGATAGAAACAAACCTTTTATGGGACTTGCGCCAGTGCATGGGTTGTTTGGTTCTGAAGAGTGGTGGGACAGTATTCGCTCGGGAAAGATCACAACTTTTTGTACCACAGGCATTATCGAAAAGTTGGAGTTTTCAGGTCAGGATTCCCGATGGGGTGATAGCACTAATGCTTTCACTTTCCGGCAGGATGATGGGATTACTTCACTTGAAAGCATTTATGCTCAGGATAAGCAGGACCGCAAATTATTTTGTGTTGGCGCCAGGG
>CAZXTH010000261.1:0-315 GCA_964643585.1 uncultured Pseudoalteromonadaceae bacterium | reverse complement strand
CTTGAAATGGCGGTGTCGGCTTAGATGCTCTAACTCAGAATGCGCTTTCTGCCTGACCAAAATTGCCACCGGTATGCAGGTGCTCAATCAGCTTCAGAGTCATTTCACTGTAAATAGTCTCAGGCTTTGAATCACTATCAATATAACGTATCTGTGCCACCGCATACGAGGTACCAAACCGCTGATTGGCTTTTGCGAGGCCATCAAAAACAGCAGCAATAATTTTAGACTCACAGAGCGGCTCATACTGTTTTTGATGTTTATTATCGAGACATTCGCAGACAGGCTGTAGCGGTAACCCTTCACCAAGTTTCA
>CAZXTH010000260.1:4050-5335 GCA_964643585.1 uncultured Pseudoalteromonadaceae bacterium | reverse complement strand
TCAGCGTAAACGCCAGTTCCGTCAGCTGTGGATTGCCCGTATCAACGCGGCTTCACGTCAGAACGGACTGTCTTACAGCCGCTTCATTGATGGCCTGAAAAAAGCCTCAGTAGAAATCGACCGTAAGATTCTGGCTGATATCGCTGTTTTTGATAAAGTAGCGTTCTCAGCATTAGTAACTAAAGCGAAAGAAGCTTTAGCATAACTAATACTGAAAAAATAAAAAAAGCACCGTAAGGTGCTTTTTTTATGTCTGTCATATGTTTGCATGAAACTAGCCAGAGAATGCTAACCGGATAACAATGTTTTTATAGAAAGCGTTGGCCGTTTGTGAAAACCAGCTATCAGTTGATCGCTGGTTTGAATTGCATAATCAGTTCATTATTTCTGAACAGTTGCAGTTTTTCGCCGTTGACTTCAGCGCGGTCAGCCTGTTGCAGGGAACTGGTAAAACGTTGTTCCAGCTCCGAGCTGTCGTCATTACAGAATTTACGGGTACTGGCAAGGTTTTGTACATTCAGCTGGTTAGATTCCTGAGTGTAGCTGGCATTAAAACTGTTACAGCCAGAGAATCCGTAGGCTTTATTACCTTCTTCAAAGATTACCCTGATATTAAACTGTTGCGGAATATGTTGATCTGCTAGTTTTTCTGCACGCCATACAATACTTTGCAGCTTTCCTGGAGCGTAAATGTCCGGGCAACCGGCACCAGGCCAGAATTGCTCAAATTTATCGATATATAAATTTTCTTCACCCTGAGCATTAGGGCTTTTGCGGCCAACAAGAGTTGCAATAACGGCTTTGTTATTCAAACGGGGATCTTGTTGATATTGGCGCATTACCGGTAAATGGTGCTGGGTATTGGCAATAACCAGACTGTCGCCATTCTGGCATGAAGTAAAGCTGGCAACGTTGCGCTCCAGGCGGTAAATGCCCAGCATTGCCTGGCGGGTATCCAGTTTACGGAATGCTTTTTCCCGGTTTAGCTGAAAAGCAGACGAACTTCTGACTGGCTTGCCCTGTAAATCAAGCATGGTCAGTGTCTGTTCGTTATCAAAACGAAATGCAGGTAATGTTTGTTGCTGATTTATCAGGTGCAGGCTACGGCGTTCCAGTAACCAAATACCTTTTACAATACTGATTTGGCCACGTTCCAGATATTCCTGGCGTACTTCAAAACGTCCGTCGCGAAACAGATTGATATGATAAGCAATTCCCGGACAGTCTGCGCACGGAAGTTCTCCAGCGAAAGTCATATCTTCAGTGATAGTAATAACTTCAGCTT
>CAZXTH010000260.1:0-4040 GCA_964643585.1 uncultured Pseudoalteromonadaceae bacterium | reverse complement strand
GCAGGTGCGTACAGGCACTAAGTAATAAGGCTACAGCAATAAGACTTTTTTTCATTGAACGTTCCTGACGAAAATTTTAGCTATTATACTCGAATCCTGCGGCTGCTCTAGCCAGTCTGTATAGCTGAAAATGCCTGTTTAAGGGCTTTTGCTGCTATTTCAGGAGTTTCCTGCATAAAACAGTGGCCTCCGGCTATTTTACTGGTTTTCAGCGCCGGAGTAAGCCTTTGCCATTTGTGCAGTGACTTTTCTATAAATGGGTAGGTTTGTTCACCATAGATAGCATATACCGGCCTATCTGTCCGGCTTAGTTGTTGCCATAGTTTCTGCGGATAAGAGCCGAATACTTCAGCTTCCCGTTGCGGCTGGCATTTCAGCGTCAAACCTGTGCTATCTGGCTTCATGGCATGGTCAATATAGGCATTAAGTGCCGCTGGCTGCCAGTTTTTAAACATTCCTCTGCCATTAAGGTAGTTAAACGCTGTTTGTTTGTCCGGCCAGTGTTGCCTGCGGCGCAAGGCTGCTTTTACCATAGGGTTTCGCTGATAAAGCCTGACGCTACTTAGCGTTGCCATTACCCGTAGCATTGATGGCGTAAACAGAATGGGGTCCAGTAACAGTGTTGCTGCAAAAGGGCTGCTATCTGTGGTGTGCAGTATGCTGGTGAGAATGCCCCCGAAGCTATGGCCAGCTCCGTAAACTGGAACTGATCCAAAAAGGGCCTGGTGAGCCTGCCAGGCCTGGCCTGCCAGTACTGCACTGTGATTCCAGCCTACAAAAGTGCCGCCGTGGTCACTGTCGCCATGCCCCTGTGCATCGGATAAAAACAGATCAAAGGTATCAGTCAGCTGTTCCAGCATTGGCTGATACATTCTGCTGCAAAAACCATTGCCATGCAGGAAGTGTAAAACAGGCTTACCACTGGGGCGAGAATGACTGCCCCGGAGAGTAAAACCTTCAGTTGTCTGATATGACCACGGAGTTAACTGCACTTTTATCTGCCCTGAATATGTGAGCGGTAAAATTGCCATGTTTTACTGCTGCATACAAGGCTGGTGTTTATATTTTGCGTAAAGAGGCCTCGGATTCAGCATCCTCTTTTAATTTCTCCGCTGTTTTATCCAGCAATGCCTGTTGTTCCTTTTGCAGTGCTTCCAGTTGAGCCATATCTGCATCTGTAGGGTTTTCGACAGACATGATGGCATCAATCTTTTCCTGTAGTTCATCCCATTTTTCGCGATCAAAACCAATACGCTGGTCCTGTATTGCCTGCATCAACTGCTTCATATTATGTGACATACCATTATCTTCGGCTTTGCCAGTCTTGAACACGTCATCCCGGATTCTGCCATTAGCAGAATAGGTGAGTGGGAGCTCTGCCGTTTTATGAGAGGATAACGTGATTTTATCTGAGGGGGTCGAAGCCTGGCTCTGAGCAGTGGGTTCGTTTGCGGACAGCTTTGTTGTTGAAGATAGCTGGTAGTCGTAATGCCACAACGAGTTATTGAGGTTATTGATATTTTGCATAAGTCTGTTTTCCGTCGGGTAGAGATTTATTTATCAATTTACTTAAAAAATTAGCAATTTATATGCCATCAGGAAAATGTTGTTTTGCCTGTTTTATGGCCGTTTTGATAAACGAAAGCGGCAAATAATTGCCACAAGGCAGAGTAAGCTGGTGTTCGGGCTTAAGGCTGTCGCATAATGTGGCTTTGCAACCCAAGGGAACTTTAAAAGGATATAAGAATGCGATATATCGCACATTTCACCCTGATTCTGATGCTTTTTTCCGGAGGAATATCGATGTTACACGCGAATGAACTGTCTCTTGAACGTCTGTTTGCTGATCCTGCGTTAAGTGGCAGTACTCCGCGTGCTCTGACATTTTCACCGGATGGCAGCCGTGTAACTTATCTGAAAGGCAGACCAACCGATGCTAATCGCCTGGATTTATGGGAGTACCATATTAAAGATGCCAAGCACCGTATGTTGGTTGATGCCGATAAGCTGGTCAGCGGTGCTGAAGTATTATCTGACGAAGAAAAAGCGCGGCGTGAACGTTTAAGATTATTTGCATCCGGCATTATCAGCTATCAATGGGATACCGAAGGCAAGGCACTGTTATTTCCATTAAATGGCGATCTTTATTATTACGATCTGGCAAAAAAGCAGGCTAAGCAGCTGACACAGTCGGATGAATTTGAAACGGATGCACGTATCTCACCTAAAGGCCGCTATGTTTCTTTTATTCGTAATCAGAACTTATATGTACTGGATTTACAGAGCGGTAAAGAACAGCAATTAACCACTGATGGCGTTGGGGCCATTAAGAATGGCATGGCAGAGTTTGTTGCTCAGGAAGAAATGGGCCGGATGACGGGTTATTGGTGGGCGCCTGACGATAGCCGGATAGCGTTTACCCGTACAGATGAAAGTCTGGTTGCTGAGGTTGTCCGTAATGAAATTTACGCCGATGAAATCAAGCTTTTTACTCAGCGTTATCCTTATACCGGTACTCCGAATGCACTGATCCAGCTTGGTGTCGTTCAGCTTGATAACCAGCAGACCCAATGGCTGGAGCTCGGGGCAGAAAATGATATCTATCTGCCTCGTGTTGACTGGAGTAAAGACTCCCGTTTTCTGAGTTATCAGTGGCAAAGCCGTAATCAGCAGAAACTGGAGCTCCGGTTGGTTGATTTACAGCAAAAAAGCCAAAGTTTGTTACTGACCGAGACCAGCGATAGCTGGATTAATCTGCATGATGATTTACATTTTTTGGCTGGTAATAGCGGGTTTATCTGGGCATCAGAACGAGACGGCTTTAAGCATCTTTATCACTACGATTTCAATGGCAAGTTATTGGCACAACTTACCCGGGGTGAGTGGGTGGTTGATGAACTAAAAGCGCTGGATGAAAAGCAAGGGCTGGTGTTTTTTACCGGTCGTAAAGACAGTGCACTGGAGCGTCATTTATATCAGGTTGATTTAAAAGAGCGCCATATTACCCGCCTGAGTGAAACGGGTTATGACCATGCAATTGTTATGGACAGAAAAGCTGGCAGCTATATCGACAGTTACTCCGATGTATTAACGCCTCAGAAAACGGATGTAAAAGCAATTGATGGTAAACGCCTGACCTGGTTAGAACAGAATAGTGTAGAGCAGGGGCATCCATTACAGCCGTACTATGGCGCTTTGGTAAAACCACGCTTTGGTACCATAAAGGCAGAAGATGACCAGGTAATGCACTACCGCATTTTTGAACCGGCTACCTTGCGTAAAGATCATAAGTATCCGGTTGTGGTCAGTGTTTATGGCGGGCCTCATGCACAGCGGGTCACAAATAGCTGGAGTCCGCGGGATCTGTATTTACATTACTTAGTGCAACAGGGCTATATCGTATTTCAACTGGATAACCGGGGCTCGTTTAATCGGGGTAAAGCCTTTGAAGCGCCAATTTATCTGAAACTGGGCGATGTTGAAATCCAGGATCAGATTAAAGGCGTTGAGTACTTGCGTAGTTTGCCTTACGTAGATGAGCAGCGGATTGCTATTTATGGGCATAGTTACGGTGGTTATATGGCAATAATGGCGATGTTTAAAGCCGGAGATTATTTTGCTGCCGGTGTTTCCGGTGCGCCTGTAACCGATTGGGCTTTATATGATACGCATTATACAGAGCGTTATCTTGGGCACCCTGTCAGCAATGCTGAAGGGTATCTGCAAAGTGCTGTCTTCCCGTACGCGGATGGTTTAAAAGGCAGTTTGCTGATTTATCATGGTATGGCTGATGATAATGTGTTGTTTACACACAGTACTAAACTGTATAAGCAACTACAGGATAAAGGTATGTTGTTTGAGATGGTAAATTACCCAGGCGCTAAGCATGCGATGTTTGGTCAGCCAACTCAGACGCATTTACATAAAACCATAACTGACTTTTTCAACCGGCATCTTCACCCCTGATCTGAAAAGGCTGCTAATGCGTAATGCCGATCAGTTAAGGTGATGCATCCATCAGCTTACTCACGCTAACACGC
>CAZXTH010000259.1:0-5336 GCA_964643585.1 uncultured Pseudoalteromonadaceae bacterium | reverse complement strand
AGCAATAAAAGTTAAGGCTTTTGTTGAGTTATCAAAGAAATAACTTCGGTGGCAAAAACAGGACATGCGATATAAAAAGTCCAGACTGCGATGATAACGCTGCACAATTTTATCTTCCGGCACATTGTGTCCGCCTAATTCCACCCGCTGTTTTACACGGGCCTGATTGACTGCCGGGTCTGATGTACAAACATAATAAAGATAGGATTTATAGCCAGCTTTGCCTGCTTTATCTACAAAATCCAGATGGCTGTGATGGCTCATGACTGATTCATAACTAAATGACAATTCATCACGCAGCCAGTCATCTCTGAGCCCAAGTGCTATTTGCTGCGCCAGAACCGCTGCATGATAAGTCAATTGATAATCGGTAACTGCCGGGAGTGTCGGCGCTATGTCATTAAATACAGGAGCCAGTGAAATATGGCGGGCAATATCATCAGGATTAAGATATTGCCCCAAGGGAATAGTGAAGTGTTCTCTGAGCTGTCGGGTTAAGGTTGTTTTCCCTGAGCCATTCGGCCCGGCAATCAGCCTCAGTCTTGGCACAGCAACTCTCTGAGTTTTTGCTGGGGTTTTCCGGCAACTTTTTTCAGTTCGGTTTTATGGTTTTCAGCATCAACCGTAATTAAGCGGCCATTTTCAATAACGGTAATGGCTACACCGGCATCAAAGGCCTGTTGAACAGCCTGCCTGGAAGCCTTGAGTCCCATTTCGATCAACGTCTTGTTATCATCAATAGCACTCTTACGCTGCTGTTTTCGTACTGTACGAATTGATGCCTGCATACAATCTCCACCATAAACAGCTATAACCTGTTTGCATAGTAACCAAACAACACAAACAGTGCAAATATGTCCGGCCAACAGCGTAAGCTTGATTAATGCCTGGCTTTTGCCAACGCCGCTAATGCGGGTTCAGGTGGCTGGCGTAAACCTTCGCTACGGTAAGTAATACGGCCTTCAGTATCCAGAATGCCGATAACATTACTGTGATCAAAAGTACCGTCGTCTTTGGCACGGAAACGAATGCCCAGTAACATCGCCAGTGAACGGATATCATTATCTGCACCATGCAGGAAATGCCAGTTCGGTGAATTTATCCCTAACCGTGAGGCATAGCCTGCCAGTTCGGCCGGGGTATCTTTATTGCTGTCAAAGCTGACAAATACCACTTTGGTTTGCTGCTGCTCTGCCTCAGGTAAGGCATTAAACAGGTTACGGGCATCGTTAACCAGTAACGGGCAAGCCGTACGGCAACTGCCGTAAATCATGCTGATAATCACCGGTTGCCCCTGTAAATCGGCCAGCTTCAGTGTTTTTTGCTGATGATCTGTCCAACTGGCAGGCAGATGATAAATAGAGTCCTGCTGATTCACGGCGGCCGCTTTTAGCGTAGTGTGCTGATGGTGAGCACCATGCTCATGATGTGCAGCGTGTTCGTTGTGGGCGCTATGTCCCTGATGGGCATCATGATCGTGTGATTGGGCCTGTGCGCCAGCAGCATAAATCGCGGCCAGTAACAGCAGTGCTGAAGGTAATATTACGGATGATTTCATACTGGTGTCTCCCCGTTAATAAGCACAACGGAATCCTGATGTGCTGGTCGTGTTTTGCGGAATATAATTACTGCGCGACTGATAACGTAAAAAAGTGGCGTAGTGGGCAGAATCGTATTCCGCCATAAAACGGGCGGTATCGCCGCAGGAGCCGGATAACGCATCGGCGTCATCACCGTTTGTCATCAGCAGCTGAAAATCTTCAACCCATTCATTAACTACCCCGTGCAGGTTATAAATACCAACGGCGCTGATCTGGCCGCTGTCGGCGGCTTTAAGTTGTTCGGCACCGGGACGGCTGTACCAACCAAAAATATTTCTGGCGTATTGCGCATCGCTGATATTGTCCTGGCTGCGGATAGCTGCAGACACATATTCCCATTCATTCAGGGTCGGTAATCTACCGCCTTGTGCTTCGCAATAAGCCCGTGCTGCAAACCAGGATACATAGGTCACCGGGCGATCTGCAGCGGCATTACCTTCTCCCGGTTGTTGTTCCGACGCCCAATGGCGTAAATAGTGGCTGTCGGCAAAAATGGCTGGCACCTGCCCGCGCTGCCACTGTGGATGCTGCTTTACAAATTGCAGAAAGTCGCCATTGGTTACGGCGGTGCTGTCTAACATGAAAGGGTCGATATAAATGTCGCTGGCATCCGCATCCAGTAATACCGGCGATTTAAACCAGCCTCCGTCGATCTGTACCGGCGCAGCCACAACCGTTGCGGACAGCAGCAATGTCGCAGCTCCCAGTTGTGCAGTTATTGCTAATTTTTTGCTTACTGCAGTCATGACAAGATCCCTGATTTAAGCATAAACCGGCCAGTTAAATACCTGCCGGTTCATGTTAGTGCGATTAGAACCTGTTCACGATTTACTGTGCGTCGGTTCTACGACATAAGAAATGCTCGATTAACGTTTCTTATCACGTGGGGCCGCAATCAAGGCTCCGGCTGCGCCACGCTCTGCATCAGCAAATTCGTGATCAACCAGTTTATACACACCTTCTTCCGGCACGATAAAGTCCATCACAGCACTGTTACTGGCGCCCAGTAGAACTGTCTGCATACCACGCCATTCGTTCTCGACACTGCCTTCATACCAGACACGGTCAAAGATAGCGCCAATCACGTGGAAGCTGGATGTACCGCTCGGGCCTGCATTCAGGAAGTAGATACGTACCCGCTCACCGGCTTTAGCTTTCAGTGGTGTGTTGCTCAGCGCACCAACATGGCCGTTAAAGGTGACATGGCTTGGATCACGTGCCATCGCAGCATCATGGTTGTAAATATACTGATCACCGGCTTTTTCCAGATAGAACTCTGATTGCACAATGACAAATTCATGGTCAACCTGTTTATCTGTCGGGAAGCCTTTTTTCGGAGATACCACCACCGCACCATACTGGCCCATTGATGTATGCATCAGCACGCTGGGTGTGCCACAGTGGTACATATATACCCCGGCGTAGTTGGCAACCCATTCAAATTCGATAGTTTCACCCGGTGCAATTGTGCGCCATTTATCATCGGCGGCCACAGTACCGCTGTGGAAATCCATCGAGTGTGGCATCGGGCTGATAACCGGTTTGTTTTTCTGATACAGATTATCTTGTAACTGTTTGAAATAAGGCGAACCACCTTTAACCGGATCTGTCACCACCACCGGCTCGTCAGAGCGGTTTTTCATGGTAAAGACTACACGGTCACCTTCCCGCACATGCAATGTCGGGCCTGGCACTGAACCACCGAATGTCCAGGCGGCATAGCTAACACCTGGCGCAACTTCAACCTGCTGGGCGAAAACATCCATCCGCACCTTATGCTCGCGGTTGCCTTTATAATCCAGTTTTTTCAGGTGAGGTAAGGCTGTCACGTAGTCGCCTGTCACTGCCGGGCCGTTGTACTCTTCGCGGAACACTTTGGCTTTGGGTAAACCAAACACCATGCCATCAATGATAAATTCACCATCATGTTTCAGCGTAGGCGCAGCCAGTGCAGAACATGCCATCAGGCTGCAAGCGACTAGCGAGGCAATAATTGTTTTCTGTGACTTACTTTGCTTTAAAAATTTCATAATAGTTACCTTGATATCATTTTATATATTGTTATCTGAGCGCTTTAATTTCTTCTTCGCTTAATGATTCCCCACTACCTCCCCATTCATTAAGAATAAAGCCAACAACATTAGATATATCTTTATCAGAGATATAAGTCAGAGGAGGCATAGTGCCATTGTAAGCGTCACCATTTACTGTGATAGGCCCAGACACTCCTTTAAGAATTGCTCTGGCAATATGCTCCGGTTTACCCTGAATATTCGGGTTACCGTTTAAAGGGGGGAAAATACCTTTCATACCATTGCCAGCAGGCTGGTGACAGGCCTGACAGTGCTTTTGGTAAACGGCTTTACCGGCAGATAAATCAGCGGCTTGGCTGGCAACACATACCAGCATTATGGGTAGTAAACCGGCGATCCGGCGAAGTGGTGGCAACTTCATATTACCTCTCCTTTATGTGATTCTCAGGTCACAATAAATGTTTTATTCACTGTGATTAAGATAACAGTCCGGGGGAAATATAAAATCACCACCTGGGGTTATTAAAAGAAGGAATAAGTGGCAATACAAAAATACGAAATATGATGTACTAAAAATGAAGATATCTAACCAGAATAAAATACAAAAACATTTATACTTTATTTCTATTGAAATACCACAAAGAAGGTATTGACCACTACCCGCATTTCCGGTGTCTGAAATGTGCCACAGAAACAGCGTTACCCCTGAGTAGGTAAGCACTGCAAACCTTTGATTTATATCAAAAGGCTGAGGCTATGGCTTTCTAAACTTGGCTGACAATTCCACAATACGGAAAATACCATGACAAATAATACTGACTATAAAAGTAAACCTTTGGTTTATTCCTGTTCTGGCTGTTCAAATGTGGCACAGTTAGCTAACGATCTGGCTGTTGTGCTGGATCGCGAAGGTATGGCACAAATGTCGTGCATTGCCGGAGTTGGCGGCAATGTTAAGCCGCTGGTAAAAATTGCAACCTCTGGCCGCCCTATTCTTGCCATTGATGGTTGTGCACTGAGTTGCGTGAAACAAACGCTGGCACAGCATAATGTGGTACCAACCTGGCATCTGGAACTGACATCATTCGGCTATAAAAAGCAGGAACATGACTGCTGCGATCTGGCCGAAGCTTATCAGTTATTGCAAACCATTCAGCAGGACATTCTGCCGCAAATGGTCAGCACCCGGCATTGAGCCCTTTCTCTACTTTAATCCCAGCCGCTGAGCCAGCTTATGCAGGTTACTGGAATCAATATCCAGTTCCCGCGCTGCAGCAGCCCAGCTCCCCTGATGTTTCAGTAACGCCTGGCTGATACGGTAACGCTGCAGCTGTAATACCGCATCTTTCAGGCTGAGTTGTTGTAAATCTGGCTCGCCGTCTGCCGGTTTGTGAATAACAGTAGCCGGAGCTGATACCGCATCAATATCCAGTAATTCAGCCCCTAAAGTAACAATGTCGGTACGTATGGCTCCCTGACTCAATACTTTAATTGCAGCCCGGCTCAGAACATGTTCCAGTTCGCGGATATTACCTGGCCAGTGATAACTCAATAAAGCCAGCTCTGCTTCTGGAGATAACCGCAAACTGCGCAGTCCCAAACGGCTACGATTCAGCTCCAGAAAATGCCCGGCCAGCAGCGGAATATCACTTTTACGCTCACGCAGCGGTGGGATGGGTAATGGATAAACTGATAAACGATG
>CAZXTH010000258.1:0-5373 GCA_964643585.1 uncultured Pseudoalteromonadaceae bacterium | reverse complement strand
GGATGAAAAGCTAAAAGTTCTCAGAGCATTACGCCGTATTGACACTTCTAACGTCCAGGAAAAAACGGTACGTGGCCAGTATGGTAGTGGTTTCGTTAGTGGTAAAGCGGTGCCAGGCTATCTGGAAGAAGAGGGCGCTCGCCAGAACAGCAAAACAGAAACTTTTGTAGCAATTAAAGTTGATATTGATAACTGGCGCTGGGCTGGCGTACCGTTTTATCTGCGTACCGGTAAACGGATGCCTAAGAAGTTAACTGAAGTTGTTATTTGCTTTAAACCTCAGCCCCACAATATTTTCCATGAAACCTATAAGCACCTGCCTGCGAATAAACTGATAATTCGCTTACAGCCGCATGAAGGGGTAGAAATTCAGGTACTGAATAAAATCCCCGGACTGGGCGAAAATATGCAATTGCAGGAAAGCAAGCTAGACCTGAGCTTTGATGAAACATTTAAATCACAGCGCATTGCCGATGCTTACGAGCGTCTATTGCTGGAAGCAATGCTTGGTAATCAGTACCTGTTTGTTCGCAGAGATGAAGTAGAACAGGCCTGGAGCTGGGTTGACGGTATCCTCAATGCATGGAAAGCCATTAACGAACCACCAAAAACCTATCAGGCCGGAACCTGGGGGCCGGTAGCCGCAATTTCATTGCTGGCGCGGGACGACAGGAACTGGGACGAATAAATATGCAAGTTAATCATTTCAGTACAGCAGAAGCGCTAAATCAGGATTTTGCAGCAAAACTACAGTTATTGCTCAGTAATGCCATAGCTGAACGTGGTCAGGCGTATCTGGTTGTATCTGGTGGCAAAACACCACAAGCGTTATTTAATACGCTGGCTGACAGCGATTTACCTTGGGCACAGATTACCGTACTGCTGGCTGATGACCGCTGGTTACCTTCATCTCATGCTGATAGTAATGAAGGTCTGGTAAAAAGCAGTTTGCTGAAAAATAACGCTGCTGCGGCTCGTTTTATCAGTTTATACACTGATCAGGCAGATTCAGCATTTGATGGCGTGTCAGAGATTAATAAACGCCTTACTGGCTTACCTGCTTTTGATGCTGTGATCCTTGGAATGGGCGAAGATGGCCATACGGCATCACTTTTTCCATGTAGTGAACAGCTCCCTGCCGGGCTTGATGATCATGCTCCTGCTGCTTTAGCAGTAAAACCGACGACCGCACCTTATGAGCGGTTGTCGTTAAGTAAACAACGGATCCTTAACAGCCGTCAGATTTTTCTGCATCTTGTTGGAGAGAAAAAACTGCACGTTCTGAACAACGCCATTGCGGATACAGATATAACAAAAATGCCAATCCGCGCTTTCTTACATCATCCGCAAACCGATGTTTGTGTGATGTACGCACCAAAATAGAGGTTAACCATGAATCCTGTGGTTCAGAAAGTTACCGACAGAATTATTGCCCGCAGCCAGAAAAGCCGGGCAATTTACCTGCAAAGGGTGGAAAAAGCACGCCTGAAAGGGCCACACCGCGGTGTATTAAGCTGTGGTAATCTGGCGCATGGTTTTGCTGCATGTAATCAGCAGGAAAAAGCTGATTTACGTAGCCTGACTAAAGCCAATATCGGTATTGTTTCAGCCTATAACGATATGCTGTCAGCCCATCAGCCTTATGAGCATTATCCAGCCATTATCAAGCAAGCAGTTGCGGAAATTGGCAGTGTGGCTCAGTTTGCTGGCGGTGTTCCTGCGATGTGCGATGGTGTTACTCAAGGGCAACCTGGCATGGAGCTGAGTTTACTCAGTCGTGATGTTATTGCATTATCTGCAGCCGTTGGCTTGTCTCATAACATGTTTGACGGTGGGCTGATGCTGGGGATCTGCGATAAGATCGTGCCGGGTTTGTTAATGTCAGCATTAAGTTTTGGGCACTTGCCTTTTGTGTTTGTGCCAGCAGGCCCAATGCCATCAGGTATTCCGAATAAAGAAAAAGCCCGTATACGTCAGCTTTTTGCGGAAGGGAAAGTTGGCAAAGAAGAATTACTGGCAGCAGAAGCTGCATCTTATCATTCAGCCGGAACCTGTACTTTCTACGGCACAGCTAATTCAAATCAGTTGGTTGTTGAAATCATGGGGCTGCATTTACCTGGCTCATCCTTTGTTAATCCAGATTCGCCATTAAGAGATGAATTGACCAAGGCCGCAGCCCGCCAGGTTACACGCTTAACCGATTTAGGTACGGACTATTTGCCTATCGGTCATCTGGTTGATGCCAAAGCAATCGTTAACGGTATTGTTGGCCTACTTGCCACCGGCGGTTCAACAAACCATACCATGCATCTTATCGCCGTTGCCCGTTCAGCTGGTTTCATTGTTAATTGGGATGATTTTGCTGAGTTG
This sequence comes from uncultured Pseudoalteromonadaceae bacterium, assembly GCA_964643585.1. GTDB lineage: Bacteria > Pseudomonadota > Gammaproteobacteria > Enterobacterales > Alteromonadaceae > Alishewanella. The sequence continues at coordinate 3,003 of CAZXTH010000258.1, read as the reverse complement.
TCTGATGCAACACCTTTACTGGCAAGAATCTATCCGAACGGACAGGCTGATATCAACCACTTTGAACATGCAGGTGGTATGGCATATCTGATCCGTGAATTACTGGACGCAGGCTTGTTGCATGAAGATGTGCAAACTATTGCTGGTCCCGGACTACGACGTTATACCCAGACACCTGTACTACAGGATGGCAAGCTGGTCTGGGTTGACGGGCCGGCAGAGTCAGCAGATCTGGATGTACTAACGTCAGTAAGCAAACCGTTTAAAGCTCACGGTGGTTTACAGGTTTTGTCCGGCAACATCGGACGGGCAGTTATCAAAACCTCTTCTTTACGTGAAGGTACAGAAGTTGTTAAAGCACCGGCAGTTGTTTTTTCAAGCCAGCACGAGCTTGATGCTGCATTTAAAGCTGGCGAGCTGAACAAAGATTGTATTGTGGTCGTTCGTTTTCAGGGACCAAAAGCCTGTGGCATGCCTGAACTGCATAAACTGACTCCGCCACTGGGTGTATTACAGGATAAAGGTTATAAAGTTGCATTGGTAACTGATGGCCGTATGTCAGGCGCATCAGGAAAAGTCCCGGCAGCTATTCATGTAACACCTGAAGCTGTAGATGGTGGCAATATTGCCCGAATTCAGACCGGCGATATGTTGCTGGTGGATGGTGAAACCGGTCGGTTAGAAGTACTGGTAGATGAGCAGGAGCTGCTATCACGCCCGTTGGCAACGCATGATTTGTCTGAGAGCCACTACGGAATGGGCCGTGAAATGTTCGGTGGTCTGAGACTGCAGCTTACTGGCGCAGAGCAGGGCGCATGCAGTTTATTTACCACAGAGGAACATCTGCATGGATAAGATACCGGCCTTTGCAATTGTTGCCGATATCGGTGGAACCAATGCGCGTTTTAGCAGAGTAAATCTGCAGGATTTATCACTTGATAAAGTACAGGTATTTCCTTGTGCAGATTTTGCCAGTCTGGCCGATGCGCTGCAGCATTATCGTGAACAACAAGCTTTATCTGAATTAAGCCACGTGGCTATAGCTATTGCTTGTCCGGTTACATCCGATCAAGTGACGATGACCAATTTCCACTGGAAATTCTCCATCAGAGAAATGAAGCAACAGCTAAAGCTGGATGCTTTATTTGTGATGAATGACTTTACAGCTGTAGCGATGTGCCTGCCGGCACTGACAGCATCGCAGAAAGTCAAAACCGGTGCAGGAGATGTACAGGAAAATAAACCTATGGCTGTGCTTGGCGCGGGTACAGGGCTTGGTGTAGGTCATCTTATCCCGGTTAACCAGCAATATCTGCCTTTACCTGGTGAAGGTGGCCATATCGATTGGGCTGCCCAGACAGAACAGGAATGGTTTATCCAGCGTTTTCTGAGCAAACAGTATGGTCATGTTTCCCCTGAACGGCTGCTATCGGGACCGGGGCTGGAAGCTATTTATCAGGCTTTAACGCTATATCGTAACGACACACTACCAGCTCTGAGTGCGGCGGAAATTGCATCACGGGCACTAAACGGTTCTGATGCCGTAGCCCAGGCAACGGTTGAGCAGTTTTTTGCCTCTCTTGGTAGTGTCGCTGGCGATCTTGCACTGACGCTCAGTACCTTTGGTGGCGTGTACATCGGCGGGGGAATAGTACCTAAACTACTACCGTTGCTGGAAAAAAGTGAATTCAGAGCAAGATTTGAAGCAAAAGGCAGGTTTAGCGCATTCAACCGCCAAATCGCCACTTACGTTATCACCGCTGAACAACCCGGCTTACTGGGAGCGGCAGTTTATTTGAAACAATCTTTGGCGAGTAACTCTTATGGCATTTGAAAATTGGCAGCTTAAACCAGAAACCCTGTTTGCTCAGGGGCCTGTTGTTCCTGTAATCGTTATCAAAGATCTGGCCGATGCTGTGCCAATGGCTAAAGCGTTACTGGCTGGAGGCGTAAAAGTACTTGAAGTCACATTACGGACACCCGTAGCACTGGAAGCAATTCGTTTATTGTCTGCTGAGGTCCCTGAAGCGATTGTCGGAGCCGGTACTGTAACAACTCCGGCACAACTGCAGCAGGCAATTGAAGCCGGTGCACGTTTTGCTATCAGTCCTGGTTCAACCCGAGAGCTATTACAGGCTGGCAAAGAAGCTGATATTCCTTTAATTCCTGGTATTGCCAGTATTTCTGAGTTAATGGAAGGCACAGGGCTGGGATACACCCACTTTAAATTTTTCCCGGCTGAAGCTGCTGGTGGTGTAAAAACACTGAAGTCTATTCATGGGCCTTTCCCTGAAATTCGCTTCTGCCCGACAGGTGGAATCAACGAGAAAAATTATCAGGATTACCTGGCATTACCAAATGTCTTGTGTGTTGGCGGCTCCTGGATTGTTCCGGATGACGCAGTAACCGGAAAAGACTGGGACCGGATTACAGAATTGTGCAAGCATGCAACTGCATAAATAAACCTGTTTTACTGCTTTCCCGTTGTACTGTATTGTACGCCCGGTTAATTCCGGGCGTTTGTTTTGAGTTTACGGGTAAAAGCGCGTATAGTGGCGCACTTTTTACACTGATCATCAGCCTTAACCTGTTCTGGAACACTCCGTGATATCAACAGCTAACATTACCATGCAATTCGGTGCCAAACCGTTATTTGAAAACATTTCAATTAAGTTTGGCGAAGGCAACCGCTACGGCCTGATTGGCGCTAACGGCTGCGGTAAATCAACCTTTATGAAAATATTGAGCCGTGAACTGGAGCAGACATCCGGCACGGTCTTTGTTGAACCTAATCACCGGGTTGCCAAACTGCATCAGGACCAGTTTGCTTTTGAACAATACTCTGTAATTGATACGGTTATCATGGGACATGCAGAACTATGGACCGTTAAAGCAGAAAGAGACCGGATATACAGCAGCGCAGAAATGAGCGAAGAAGACGGGATGAAGGTTGCCGATCTTGAAGTCGCTTTCGGTGAAATGGACGGTTACACTGCTGAATCC
>CAZXTH010000257.1:0-5398 GCA_964643585.1 uncultured Pseudoalteromonadaceae bacterium | reverse complement strand
ACCACAGATATTTACGACAAAGTTTTCCAGCATCCGCAGGCCCTGGCGGGTGTGAGTAACTTCAGGGTGGAACTGCAAGCCATAGAAATGACGGGCTTCATCTGCCATTGCAGCATGTGGGCAGGTAGTGGTACTGGCACTGGTAACAAAACCATGCGGGATCTGAATGACTTTATCACCGTGGCTCATCCATACATCCAGCTGTGCATTACCATTGCTGCCGATATGGTCTTCAATTTTATCGAACAGCGCATTGCCGATGGTTACTTCAACCTGAGCATAACCAAACTCACGCAGATCTGAGCTTTGTACTTCGCCACCCAGTTGCTGTGCCATCGTCTGCATACCGTAACAAATGCCCAGTACAGGTACGCCAGCCTGAAATACATATTCCGGAGCACGAGGTGAGCCTGATTCAGTTACGCTTTCAGGACCACCAGACAGGATAATACCCGTTGGGTTAAATTCCCGGATTTGCTCTTCGGTTACATCCCAGGCCCACAGCTCACAATAAACGCCAATCTCACGCACACGGCGGGCAATCAGCTGAGTGTACTGCGAACCAAAATCGAGGATCAGTATACGGTGGTGATGAATATTTTTGCTCATAGCGACCTTTATAAAATAAGGAGGCTGGCAACTGCCAGCCTGATTATCTGAAATGGCTTAACCTAAACGGTAGTTCGGGGCTTCTTTGGTAATCTGCACATCATGTACGTGCGATTCACCCATACCAGCAGAAGTCACTTTAATAAACTGTGGTTTTACCCGCATTTCTGCAGTAGTGGCACAGCCAGTCAGGCCCATAGATGAACGCAAGCCACCCATCTGCTGGTGAATAATATTCTCAATTGGCCCTTTATAGGCAACGCGGCCTTCTATACCTTCCGGTACCAGTTTCTCAGCGTTGTTAGAACCCTGGAAGTAACGATCCGAAGAGCCGTTGCGCTGTGCCATAGCCCCCAATGAGCCCATACCACGGTACGATTTGTAATAACGGCCCTGATACAGTTCAACCTCACCTGGCGCTTCTTCAGTGCCAGCAAACATAGAACCCACCATCACACAGTGCGCACCGGCAACCAGTGCTTTGGCAATATCACCGGAGAAACGAATACCACCGTCAGCGATAATAGTGACATCCAGATCTTTCACGCCGGAAACCGCATCAGAAATAGCCGTCAGTTGTGGAACACCACAACCGGTAACAATACGGGTAGTACAAATAGAACCTGGGCCGATACCCACTTTAACTGCATTGGCGCCAGCTTCAGCCAGCGCCTTGGCGCCTTCTGCAGTAGCAACATTACCGGCAACAATTTGCAAATCAGGATACTGGGCACGGGTTTGTTTAACACGGTCAATCACGCCCTGAGAATGGCCATGAGAAGTATCAATCAGCAGGATATCCACACCGGCATCAACCAGCGCAGCAATACGTTCATCTGTACCCGGGCCTACACCTACCGCAGCACCAACACGCAAACGGCCTAACTCGTCTTTACAGGCATTTGGCTTACTTGCTGCTTTATGGTAATCGCGAACGGTGATCAAGCCTTTCAGTTTAAAGGCATCATTAACCACCAGCACTTTTTCAATCCGGTGCTGATGCATCAGTTTCAGCGCTTCTTCACGCGGAGCAGATTCATTTACGGTAACCAAGCGGTCGCGCGGTGTCATCACTTCCGATACTCGTGTCTGCAACTCATCGCCGACACTCAGGTCACGGCCGGTAACAATACCCACCAGATTATGTTCTTTATCTACTACCGGAAAGCCAGAAAAGCCATGCTGCTGAGCCAGAGCACGTACTTCACGGATAGTCAGTTCTGGAGTAACGGTAACCGGGTCAGAAACCACGCCGCTTTCGTATTTTTTCACCTTCCGAACATTAGCAGCCTGTTCTTCGATGGTCATGTTCTTATGGATAAAACCCAGCCCGCCTTCCTGTGCCAGAGCAATAGCCAGACGTGCTTCAGTAACGGTATCCATTGAAGCCGATACCATAGGAATATTCAGCGTGATCGTTTTGGTTAACTGTGTACGTAAGTCAGCTGTATGCGGGAGTACAGTGGAGTGCCCTGGAACCAGTAACACGTCGTCAAAGGTGATAGCTTCTTTAATGATCCTGAGCATTGCAACAATCTCGCTGTAGGTGAAAAGATAGGGAATGTTGCGGCGCAATTTTATCCGCTTTTGGCCTTTGCCACAATCTGTTTTTTTATTTTATGGTAGAGTATCCGGCTTATCCATTAGATCGTTTTCATATTGTCAGAATACTTTTGCCCAACGGAATGCCTATGCAAGCTCAGACAGCTCCAGATATTTATACCGTTTCCCGCCTTAACAGCGAAGTCCGGCTGGCGCTGGAATTACGCTTTCAACAGTTATGGCTGACCGGTGAGGTATCTAATTTTGTTGCTGCAGCTTCCGGTCACTGGTACTTCTCACTAAAAGATCAGGCGGCACAAGTTAAAGTTGCCATGTTTAAGCAGGCTAACCGTTATGCTGGCGTAAAGCCGCAAAATGGTCAGCAGGTATTAATCCGCGCCCGTATCAGTGTTTATGAACCCCGAGGTGAATATCAGCTGCTGGCCGATATGATTGAGCCTGCAGGTGATGGCCTGCTAAAGCAGCAATTTGAATTACTGAAAAACAAACTGGCAGCAGAAGGGCTATTCGCGCCTGAACGCAAAAAATCCCTGCCAGAGCATATTAATAAAGTCGGTATTATTACCTCCCCTACCGGAGCAGCCGTTCGCGATATTATTACCGTACTGGGGCGCCGTTCTCCCGGTATTGAAGTGATTATTTACCCCAGCCAGGTGCAGGGTGAACCCGCAGCCGCGCAATTGCGGCACATGCTTGCAACCGCAATTGCGCGTAATGAAGTAGATGTGCTGATTATTGGCCGTGGTGGCGGTTCGCTGGAAGATCTATGGTGTTTTAACGATGAAACCCTGTGCCGGGCAATAGCCGCCTGCCCTATTCCGGTTGTCAGCGCAGTAGGCCATGAGATTGACTTTGCTTTAACCGATTTTGTTGCCGATGTACGGGCGCCAACCCCATCAGCGGCCGCAGAGCTGGTGTCGCCTGATCAACGCCACTTGCTGGAACGGATTAACCGCCTGCGCACGGCGTTGTATCAGGCTCAGCGTGCCAGATTAACACAACAGGCACCGCACTTACTCAACCTTAGCCAGCGGTTGCTCGCCCGTCACCCTAAACGGCAATTACAGCAACAGCAGCAGCGGCTGGATGAAATGCAACTGCGGTTAAATACGGCGACAAAGCGCCAGTTAATGCTCACCAGACAACAACAGCAATATCTGGAAAAAAGCCTGCGTCAGTTATCTCCGGCTAAAGCACTGCGTCAGCAACAGCAACTGGCAACAGAATTAAAACGCCGGCTGCTTAATGCCCAGCAGCAACAGCTTAAAACACTGAAACAACAACTGGCGCAATTCAGTAACCAGCTTAATACCGTCAGCCCGTTGGCGACACTGGCCCGAGGCTACAGTATTACCTTTGATGAAAAGCAGCAGGTCGTTACCAGCAGCAGCCAGTTAAAAGCCGGAGATAAGGTAGCGATTAAACTGGCAGATGGTGGTTTTGATGCAGAAGTGGTAAAGCTGAATTAGGCAAGTGACTTGTTACGGGTTGAGTTCCCAACAGGAGTATTGTCATAACGCTTGTTCAGCCGTATAACAAACCACCTAATGCAACGATGGCAATAAAACTAAAGAGTTTCGTTACCAGCACAAGTAAGATCAAATCTGGCCAAACATTTGCTCCAGTAAAGTCTTTAAGCAAATAGAAAAGGGCTAAAATTGATAGAATCCAACCTATAGTGGGAATTAACGCAAGTGCTGATGAGGCACCTATACAAATCAAGCCTTCTTTATAACCGATTTGGACAGTTGTGACTTTACCTGCAACCCACAGGAAGACACCACTAATCACCACATCCAGGATGAAAAATACAATAATATCCACATTTACTCCAATATATGTGCTGCATAACGCCCAAAGCAGCTGCGCTGTATGCGTCGGCTGCTTTTTTGTTAAGTTTATTCAACTCCACGATGCAATGGATTGTACGCATCAAGAGACTGTAATATTGGAAGGCTTAGTTCACTCGGCAGCATAAACCAAACAGGATTTCCAAAAGCTTTTGGATAGCCTTGATCTTCACCTTCACCATTCCAACGCATTGCTAGTCGTTTAGAACCATCCTCCCAAATGCCCCACGCAACTGAAAATCCATTCAGGTTATAGACAATATCTAAAACCTGAAAATTATGAGGATTTACGTCTTTTGGTTCTGGCACTGTAATCTCCTTGAAAAACTTAACAATAAGCTAAGGAACGGGCTTTAGCCCGTCCCAGTGAGCGAAGCGAACGGCTTGAACCAGTTGTTATAAGCCATTTGTAATAATACCCATAACAAGCTGGAAGAGTTCATCGGCGCGATTGGTTGAGCCGTTAGCACCTCGTTCGCGAGCTTCTCTTTTGTGCTCAGGAAGATTTGAGCCTGCATAAATTACGAAAGGTGTTTTGTTTCCAGATGATCTCAGTCTTTCTAGTAAGACATAGCCTTCATTAGGGCCTTCTTTTCTTCCCATGTCCGAAATTATGGCCGCAAATTTATTGTGCTTTAAAAGCTCTAGTGCTTCTTGTGTTGATAGTGCCAGAGTGAACTCAACGCCTTGGGCTTCAAAAGCTTGTCGTTCATAAACATTGTTTTCCGGCTTGTCATCAACCCATAGAACTCTATTTTTCCATTTTTCTTTAGCAGGATTCTTAGGTGTGCTTGACACTACGTTGATAATTTCTCTTAGTTGAGATTCTTGAAGGCCTCCCTCGTGTCCTGGTTGCCTGACCGTAGCTGCTGCTAGAGATGCGGCCGTGACCATTTGAGCTCTCAAGAAGTTGTCTTCGTTTTTGAAGTCAGATGGGCCGTAGAGTTTATTGTGGTGCTTTGCTACCAGCCATAAGAAGCCCAAGAAAACTAATATTGGGAAAAAGACCATAAAGTAAATTAATGGTGCTATATGATCGGATATCCCTCTACCTAGGCCTACAACTAAAGAGGCAAATCCATAAACAAGAACAATGAATAGAGCAATTATTCCGAGTGGGCTTTTAGTAAAACCCTTGGCTGATTCAGCGAATTTTTCTGTGCCCACGAGAAACTCCTTTGGCTTATAACACCACGTTAAGGCGTGATGTAACTCGTGCCATACTGTGAGCAAAGCGAAACTGCACGTGTTGCGGAATTGCTCTTGAACGCTTTGCTAGTAATTTTTTGCGCACTGTTCAATCCAGTCTTTAGCCAATATAGACTTGCCATATGTCATTTCAAGTATGACAGGAAGGCTACCAATAATACGCCATG
>CAZXTH010000256.1:3854-5402 GCA_964643585.1 uncultured Pseudoalteromonadaceae bacterium | reverse complement strand
TTCGTTCCTGACGAATTTGTCAGCCCGTCCAGGGCTCCAACGGTTGGTTTAGAACAAGCCGGTTTATACCCAGCATGAACAAATGAAACAAGCTCCATAGTGAGGCATAAATGAAAATATTAGTGACCGGCGGTGCAGGTTATATCGGCTCCCACACCTGTGTGGAACTGCTGAATGCCGGGTATCAGGTGGTGGTAGTCGATAACCTGAATAACAGCCATGCTGAAGCGTTGAACCGGGTACAGCAAATCACCGGTAAAACACTGGCTTTTTACCAGACTGACCTGCACGATCAGCCAGCGCTGGAGCAGATTTTCGCTACCGAAAATATCGATGCGGTTATTCACTTTGCTGGTTCTAAAGCGGTAGGCGAGTCGGTAGAAATGCCGCTGTATTACTACGATAACAACGTCAATGCCTCGCGTATTCTGCTGACGGTCATGCAAAAGTTTGGCGTACAGACCATCGTGTTCAGTTCATCCGCTACGGTGTACGGCGACCCGGTGTCAGTGCCTATTCAGGAGCATTTTGCGCTGCAACCGACCAATCCGTATGGCCGCACCAAACTGGTGGTAGAACAAATGCTGGGCGATCTGACTGTTGCTGCACCGGCATTCAGCGCCATTGTGCTGCGCTATTTTAACCCGGTCGGCGCGCATCCAAGCGGGCGGATAGGGGAAGACCCGAACGGTATCCCGAATAACCTGATGCCGTTTATCAGCCAGGTAGCGGTTGGGCGCCGGGCGCAGTTATCGGTATTTGGTAACGATTATCCGACAGTCGATGGCACCGGTGTGCGCGACTATATTCATGTCTGCGATCTGGCCGATGGCCATGTTAAAGCGCTGCAACAGCTGCACCGTCAGCCAGGTTGCCATGTTTTTAATCTGGGCACCGGGCAGGGCGTATCGGTATTGCAGATGGTGCAGGCCTATGAAGCCGCTTCCGGTAAAACCATTCCCTATCAGTTTGCGCCACGCCGCGCCGGTGATATTGCCGCCTGCTATGCTGATCCAGCCAGCGCCAATCAGCAACTGCAATGGCAGGCCAGCCGTACTCTGACCGATATGGTGACCGACAGCTGGCACTGGCAGCAAAGTAATCCACAAGGCTATGCCGTTAATTAATTCTGAAGAGAAGCGGAAGCAACACTATGTCTGAATTTGACGCAAAAGATCACCCACACCGCCGCTATAACCCGCTGACCGGTGACTGGATCCTGGTATCGCCACACCGGGCCAAACGGCCGTGGCAGGGGCAAATTGAAACCGCGGCGACCGAGCAAAACCCGCGCTACGACCATAGCTGCTTTTTATGCCCGACCAACACCCGCATCAGCGGCGATGTAAACCCGAATTATAAAAAGCCCTATGTGTTTACCAACGATTTTGCCGCGCTGACACTGGATACTCCTGCCTACCAGCGAGACGAAGACGATTTATTCGTGCTGCGCTCTGAACAGGGAACCAGCCGGGTTATTTGCTATTCGCCGGATCACAGCCTGACCATGCCGGACCTCATGCGCTCTCTCTACTTCTACCTGGACGC
>CAZXTH010000256.1:989-3844 GCA_964643585.1 uncultured Pseudoalteromonadaceae bacterium | reverse complement strand
TCACAGCCTGATCATGCCGGAGCTGGAGAAAAGCCAGATCGCGTTGATTGTTGCTGAATGGATAAACCAATACCGCGAATTGTCACAGCGTTACCAGTGGGTACAGGTGTTTGAAAATAAAGGCGCGATTAACGGTTGCTCCAACCCGCATCCGCACGGCCAAATCTGGGCCAGCAGCACCGTGCCAACCTTACCGGCCAAAGCCGATCAGGCACAGCGCGATTATCTGGCTAAACACGGCAAAAACCTGCTGTTGCATTATGCGCAGCGTGAAATGCAAAGCGGCGAGCGTACCGTAGTGGAAAACCACGACTGGTTGATAGTAGTACCGTACTGGGCCAGCTGGCCGTTTGAAACGCTGGTACTGCCAAAGCAGCGTCAGGTCGCGCACATGGAAGATTTGACTGAGGCAGAGCAACAATCGCTGGCCGATATCCTGCAACAGCTGACAATCCGTTACGACAACCTGTTCCAGTGCTCCTTCCCGTATTCCATGGGCTGGCACTGCGCGCCGTATAACGGCAGTGATACCGCACACTGGCAGCTGCATGCCCATTTTTATCCGCCATTGCTGCGCTCTGCCACCATCAAGAAATTTATGGTCGGCTACGAAATGATGGCCGAAACCCAACGCGATATGACACCGGAACAGGCCGCAGAACGGCTGCGGGATTTAAGCCCGGTGCACTATAAAAAGTAAAACAGGTAGTAACGATGGAATTATTAAACAAACTAAAGCAGGCATTTTCCGCCTGCTACCAGCAAGACGCAGAACTGGCTTTCCGGGCACCAGGCCGGGTTAACCTGATTGGTGAGCACACCGATTATAACGACGGCTTTGTGCTGCCGTGTGCCATTAACTACGACACCATTGTAGTGGCACGCCGCCGCGATGATCAGGTTGTGCGCGTGCTGGCGCTGGATTACCAGAGCCAGCAGGACGAATTTACGCTGCAACAGCCGATAGCGCACAGCGAATACCAGTGGGCCAATTATGTGCGTGGTGTCGCCAACAGCCTGCTGCAAAAAGGCTACCAGCTACAAGGTTGCGATTTAGCCATCAGCGGTAACGTACCGCAGGGCGTGGGCCTGAGTTCCTCCGCCTCGCTGGAAGTCGCTCTCGGTCTGGCATACAGCACCATTGCCGGTGTGGATCTGAGCCCGAAAGACAATGCCCTGAACGGCCAGCATGCCGAGAACCATTTTGTTGGCTGCAACTGCGGCATTATGGATCAGCTGATTTCTGCCGAAGGCCAGCAAGGCCATGCAGTGCTGATTGACTGCCGCAGCCTGCAAAGCAAAGCCGTGTCGTTGCCGGCCAATATGGCGGTGATGATTATTAACTCCAACGTAAAACGGGGTCTGGTCGGCAGCGAATACAATACCCGCCGCAAACAATGCGAACAGGCCGCAGCCGCTTTTGGCGTACCGGCACTGCGCGATGTCAGCTGGCAGCAGTTTGTGGCAGGCGAAAGCAAGCTGGAACCGCTGGTGGCCAAGCGTGCCCGCCATGTGATCAGCGAAAACGATCGTACCGAACTGGCTGCTGATGCTATGAATGCAGGCGATATCGCCCGTATCAGTCAGTTAATGGCGGCGTCGCACCGCTCAATGAAAGACGACTTTGAAATTACCGTATCGGCGATTGATACGCTGGTTGAGATTGTTGGCAACGAGCTGGGTGAACGCGGTGGCGTTCGGATGACCGGTGGTGGTTTTGGTGGCTGCGTGGTGGCACTGGTGCCGGAAAACGACGTTGCACAACTGACGGCACTGGTTAACCGCGAATACCCGGCCCGTACCGGCCTTAAGGCAGATATTTTTGTCTGCACGCCAAGCCAGGGCGCGGAGCAAATCGCGTTATGAGCGCTGCATTACAGCAGTTGATCCTGAGTAATCATCATGGGCTGGAAGTGGAAGTACTGCCGCTGGGTGCCACCATCAGCGCCATCCGCTATCAGGGGCAGCTGCTGACACTGGGTTATCCGCAAGCGGCAGATTATCAGCACGACAGCTTTTATCTCGGCTCTACCGTTGGCCGCTATGCCAATCGGATTGCCCATGGCCGCTGCCAGCTGAATGGCCAGCCCTTACAGCTAAGCTGCAATAACGGCCCGCACAGCCTGCACGGAGGCGGGCAAGGCTTTAACCGCGCCGAGTGGCAATTACGCGAACGCTCACCGCAGCAACTGACGCTATACCACTGCTCAGCAGATGGCGATCAGGGCTTTCCGGGGCGGTTGCAAGTGTGGTTACAGGTTCAGCTGCAACAGAACGCGCTGCACCTGCAATTTAAAGCACTAAGCGACCGCGATACGCTGATTAACCTGACCAATCACTGCTACTTCAACCTGAACAGTGATGGCAGCGATATCAGCAATCATCAGCTGCAGCTGAATGCCGAGCATTACCTGCCAACCGATGCGACCGGTATTCCTACCGGTGAATTACAGCCGGTGGCTGGCAGCGTATTCGACTTGCGTCAGCCGCAATTACTGACACCTCTGCTGCAACAACCGCATCCGCAGTTGGAGCAGGCCAGAGGCTTTGATCACTGCTTTGTGACACCACAAACGGGTGATGGCAGCCCGCAGTGGCAGGCTACTGTGCGTTCGGCGCAGAGTGGCCGTGTGCTGGAAGTGTTCAGTACCCAGCCCGGTATTCAGCTGTATACCGGTAATTATCTGGCTGCGCCGTTCAGCCCCAGACAGGGGTTGTGCCTTGAAGCACAAAACTGGCCGGACGCGCCAAATCAGCCGCATTTTCCGTCGGCAAAACTGGCCGCAGGCCAGACCTATCAGCAGGAAATTGTGTACCGTTTCAGCTGAATGACAATAACAATATGCCACTGTGAC
>CAZXTH010000256.1:0-979 GCA_964643585.1 uncultured Pseudoalteromonadaceae bacterium | reverse complement strand
GTGACCAGAGCAGCTAAAACTTACTCTGGCAGGTATGAACCGGCTTGCTCTAAGCCAACCGTTGAAGGCATGGATGCCTGAATCGAGCCTCCAGGGACGGATTCACGGCGTGCTGGTGTGAGCAAGCCGGTTCATACGTGAATCTGTACCAGCAGATGCTTCAAGTGGCAAAACAGGGTAGCAGTAAGGACTGATATGACATTATCCACACTCGACCTGGCCATACTGGCCATCTACATCGTTGGCCTGCTGGTGATCGCCTATATGATCTCCCGCGAAAAACCCGGCCATACCAAAGACACCAGCGACTACTTTCTGGCCGGTAACACCCTGCCGTGGTGGGCGATAGGCGCATCACTGATTGCCGCCAATATTTCCGCCGAGCAGATTATCGGTATGTCTGGCTCAGGCTATGCCATCGGGCTGGCGATAGCGTCCTACGAATGGATGGGCGCCGTTACGTTGCTGATTGTCGGTAAATACTTCCTGCCGATTTTCCTGAAGCGCAAAATCTACACCATGCCGCAGTTCCTGCAACAACGGTTCGATAACCGGGTGCGTACCACGCTGGCGCTGTTCTGGGTGGCGGTGTATATCTTTGTTAACCTGACTGCCGTGTTCTGGCTGGGCGCACTGGCCATTAATACTGTGACTGGGGTTAACCTGGAGCTGGCGATGGTGCTGCTGGCGCTGTTCTCACTGGCGTATTCACTGTACGGTGGCCTGAAAGCCGTGGCCTTTACCGATATTATTCAGGTGGTGCTGCTGGTCGCCGGTGGCTTGTTTTTGTCGTATCTGGCACTCGATTTACTCGGCGAAGGCAGTGGTATTACCGCCGGTTTCTCGCGCCTGCTGACCGAAGCGCCGGACAAGTTCGATATGATTCTGTCAGCCGACAGCCCGCATTACATCAGCCTGCCGGGGTTATCAGTATTGCTGGGTGGCCTGTGGATTATGAACCTGTCTTATTTCGGTTTTA
>CAZXTH010000255.1:1794-5402 GCA_964643585.1 uncultured Pseudoalteromonadaceae bacterium | reverse complement strand
AGCGCAATTTCGCCTTCCGGATCGTTTACATCGTTCAGCGGCTTGGTTGGCAGAGCGATTTCCAGACACAGGTTACTTTGCCGTACCGGAGCAAACTGTGGGTTAAACGGGCTGTGAGTGTTGCAGTGATCGACGTTTTGCAGATAAATACGGCCGGTACTGGCGCGTTCCTGCATAAACAACGTAAACAGCTCCAGTGCCTTGATACGTTTTTTGCGGATGCTGTCGTCAGCTTCATATTTGACATACAGCTCTTCAAATTTTTCCTGATTTTCAAAGAAGGCATCATAGAGCCCTGGCACATCAGACGGGCTGAACAGGGTAATATAATCGTCCTTAATCAGGCGGGTATACATCAGGCGGTTAAACTGCACACCATAATCCAGATGGCGGACACGGTTTTCTTCAACCCCACGGTTGTTTTTCAGCACCAGCAGTGATTCCACTTCCAGATGCCATAACGGGTAAAACAGGGTAGCTGCACCACCACGAACACCACCTTGAGAACAACTTTTTACAGCGGTCTGGAAGTGTTTATAAAAAGGAATACAGCCAGTATGGAAAGCTTCTCCATTACGGATAGGGCTGCCCATTGCGCGAATCCGGCCAGCATTAATGCCGATACCTGCACGTTGGCTAACGTATTTAACGATAGCACTTGATGTGGCATTGATTGAATCCAGGCTGTCTCCGCATTCAATCAGCACGCAAGAGCTGAACTGACGGGTAGGTGTACGCACACCGGCCATAATCGGTGTAGGTAACGAAATTTTGAACAGAGACGTCGCATCGTAGAAACGGCGAACATATTCCAGCCGGGTTGCTTTCGGATAGTTGGCAAATAAACAGGCAGCAACCAGTACATACAGGAACTGGGCGCTTTCATAAATTTCACCGGATACCCGGTTCTGTACCAGATACTTTCCTTCAAGCTGTTTAACTGCTGCATAGCTGAAGTTCAGATCACGGGAGTGGTCAATAAAGTCGTTTATCTGGTTGATTTCTTCACGGCTGTAGTCGGCCAGAATATGCTGGTCGTAACGGCTGCTTTCTGTCATTTTGACCAGATGATCATACAGATGCGGTGGCTCGAATTGACCATAGGCTTTCTTCCGTAAATGGAATACCGCCAGGCGAGCTGCCAGGTACTGATAATCAGGACAATCTTTAGAGATAAGATCCGCAGCGGCTTTGATGATCGTTTCGTGAATATCTTCAGTTTTGATACCGTCATAAAACTGAATATGGGATTTTAATTCCACCTGAGAGACGGATACATGCTGCAACCCTTCGGCTGCCCAGGCGATAACACGGTGAATTTTGTCCAGATTGAGCAGTTCACGATGTCCATCACGTTTAGTGACAAAAAGCGTTTGAGTCATTGCTGAAAAGTTCCGTTTCAGTTGTTATGAAAAGACAATGACCAGTCAGCGCCGGTCATTTTTCACACCCGTATTGGTGAGCTTTTATACACAACATATAGGGGTGTATTAAGAACTGATCACAAGATAGTGTGTGTCAGCGCTTTTTGCAAGCTGGTATTTTTTGACCAGCATTCCCCTTTCTGAGGGGATACCGCGTCATGACTGGCTGAGCGGCTTTCTGGCTACAACAAAATAATTTACGTCCAGTCCCGGACCTGTTTTAAAACTCTGCAACAATGGGTTGTAATGTAACCCTGTCGCATCAATAATTTCTAAACCAGCCTGTTCCAGCCAACTCATTAACAGAGAAGGGCGGATGAATTTATTAAATTCATGTGTACCTTTCGGGACCAGACGCAGAACATGTTCAGCACCGGCAATCGCAAACAGCCAGGCTTTCCAGCTTTTATTGATTGTCGAAAAGAACAGTGTTCCGCCAGGTTTAGCCAAATCAGCACAGGCCTGAATCACAGAGGATGGTTCAGGTACATGTTCCAGCATTTCCATACAGGTAACGATATCAAAGCTGCCTGAGTGCAGCTTTGCATAAGCTTCAGCAGTACTTTGCTGATAGTTTACTGTTGCCTGTGTTTCCAGAGCGTGTAATTTGGCAACTGTCAGCGCTTCTTCTGCCATATCCAGACCGGTAACATCAGCTCCGCTACGGGCCATGCTTTCTGCCAGAATGCCGCCGCCACAGCCTATATCAATCACTTTTTTGCTGAACAGTCCCTGAACCTGATCGCTGATAAACGACAGACGTACAGGATTCAGCAGATGAAGCGGTTTGAACTCGCCATCAGGATCCCACCAGCGGGAGGCTATTTCATTAAATTTGGCGATTTCGGAAGGATCAACATTAGCTGAGGTTGGCATAGCATGGTTCCACTGAGTTTTTGCCTATTATAAGGGCTTGATCTGTTTCAGCAAACAGACAGTCTGTCAGACATGTAAGATCAGGCATGGCAAGCCGGCTTTTATGTGATAGAATCCGGTGTTGCCTCGCGCTTTATAACGCCGAAAAAAGCGAGTTATCTATCTGATTTAAGGGAAAATATCGTTTTATGACAGATCTGGCCAAAGAAATTGTTCCGATTAATATTGAAGAGGAATTAAAAAACTCTTATCTGGATTACGCGATGAGTGTAATCGTTGGCCGTGCATTACCGGATGTCCGAGATGGCTTAAAGCCAGTGCATCGCCGCGTATTATTTGCGATGAAAGAGCTCGGTAATGACTGGAATAAGGTTTATAAAAAATCTGCCCGCGTGGTAGGTGACGTTATAGGTAAATATCACCCGCATGGTGACAGTGCTGTGTACGATACTATCGTCCGGATGGCACAACCGTTCTCTTTGCGTTATATGCTGGTAGATGGCCAGGGAAACTTCGGTTCGATTGATGGCGATTCTGCTGCCGCAATGCGTTACACCGAAGTCAGAATGTCGCGTATAGCACACGAGTTACTGGCTGACCTTGATAAAGAAACCGTTGATTTTGTGCCTAACTATGATGGCACTGAACAAATCCCGGCGGTATTACCCACTAAAGTTCCTAACCTGCTGATTAACGGTTCCTCAGGGATCGCAGTAGGTATGGCAACCAATATTCCGCCACATAACCTGACTGAAGTTATTGATGGTTGTCTGGCGCTGATTGCTAATCCTGATATCGAAATCAGCGAGCTCATGCAGTATATCCCGGGACCGGATTTTCCGACTGCAGCTATTATCAATGGCCGTAAAGGTATTGAAGAAGCCTACCGTACCGGGCGTGGAAAAGTTTACATCCGTTCTAAAACAGAAATTGAAACAGATGAAAAAAGTGGTAAAGAGTCAATTATCGTTACTGAATTGCCTTACCAGGTCAATAAAGCCCGTCTGATTGAGAAAATTGCTGAGCTGGTAAAAGAGAAACGCATCGAGGGCATTTCTGCATTACGTGATGAGTCTGATAAAGACGGTATGCGGATTGTTATTGAGCTGAAGCGCGGTGAATCTGCAGATGTGATGCTTAACCAGTTATATACCAATACTCAGATGCAGACAGTATTTGGTATCAATATGGTGGCGTTGGATCAAGGGCAGCCTAAGCTGCTTGGTCTGAAAGAAATGTTGCAGTGTTTTATTCTGCACCGCCGTGAAGTGGTTACCCGCCGTACTGTATATGACCTGCGTAAAGCAC
>CAZXTH010000255.1:0-1784 GCA_964643585.1 uncultured Pseudoalteromonadaceae bacterium | reverse complement strand
GTAAAGCACGTGAGCGGGCTCATATCCTTGAAGGCCTGGCGATTGCACTGGCCAATATTGATGAAATTATCGAACTGATTAAAAACTCTGCCAGCCCTTCAGAAGCGAAAGCCGGCTTAGTTGCGCGTGGCTGGAAACTGGGCGGAGTAACTGAAATGCTGGAGCGGGCAGGTCAGGATGCTGCACGGCCGGAATGGCTGGAAGCGCATTTTGGTATTCGTGATGGCCTGTATTTCCTGACTGAACAGCAGGCTCAGGCCATTCTTGATTTGCGTCTGCATAAACTGACCGGGCTTGAGCATGAAAAGATTCTTGATGAATATAAAGAACTGCTGAAGCTGATCGCTGAACTGTTGCATATTCTGGGCAGTGCAGAACGTTTGATGGAAGTTATCTGCGAAGAGCTTGAAGCAGTTAAAGCCCAATATGGTGATGCGCGCCGGACGGATATTCAGGACAATATGCTGGATATCAATATGGAAGATCTGATTACAGAGGAAGATGTTGTTGTGACGCTGTCACACCTTGGTTATGCCAAGTATCAGCCATTATCAGATTACGAAGCACAACGCCGTGGTGGTAGAGGTAAAGCCGCAACTACTGTAAAAGATGAAGATTTCGTAGATAAACTGCTGGTTGCCAGCACGCATGATACGATTCTGTGCTTTTCTAACCGTGGCCGACTTTACTGGATGAAGGTATATCAGCTACCACTGGCTAGTCGTACCGCACGTGGCAAGCCGATTATTAATCTGCTGCCGCTGGAAGCTGGTGAGCGTATAAATGCCATTCTACCGGTTCGTGAATACGAAGAAGGTAAATATGTGTTTATGGCTACGGCAAATGGTACTGTGAAGAAAACAGATCTGACAGAGTATTCCCGTCCACGGGCTAACGGCATTATTGCGGTTAATCTGAATGAAGGTGACCACTTAATTGGTGTTGGCATCACTGATGGCAGCAACGAAATTATGCTGTTCTCAGATGATGGTAAGGTTGTACGCTTCGCTGAAGAGCAGGTTCGTGCTATGGGCCGTACCGCAACAGGGGTTCGTGGTATTAAACTGCGTGAAGACGGTTCAGTGGTATCACTGATTATTCCTGATGGTTCGGGGCCAGTTCTGACTGTGACCGAAAATGGTTACGGTAAACGTACGGCACTGACAGAGTATCCGGCGAAGAGTCGTGCTACTCAGGGTGTAGTGTCAATCAAAGTCTCTGAGCGTAATGGTCTTGTTGTTGGCGCTGTTCAGGTTAATGAACTGGACGAGATTATGATGATCTCTGATAAAGGCACTTTGGTCCGGACACGTGTCAAAGAAGTTTCGGAAGTGGGGCGTAATACTCAGGGGGTTATTCTGATCCGTACGGTAGAGGGTGAGAAAGTCGTAGGCATTGCCCGCATTGATGAAATTCAGGATGCTGAAGAACTTGCCGCTGCAGAGGCAGAAAAAGCAGCCAGCACCCAGTTGCAGGACAGCCAACTGGCGCAGGATGAAGAAGAATAACAAACTGTTTAAAACGGGCGCTTTTTAGCGCTCGTTTTGTTTTAAGAAAAGATATTTTACAACCAGGTCATTTCTTTGGATGTTAAGCAGGAGCAAAAAGTAAACCCATGACCACTTATAATTTCTGTGCCGGTCCGGCGATGTTGCCAACAGAAGTAATGGAGCAGGCACAACAGGAGCTGCTGAATTGGCAGCAACATGGCTGTTCTGTAATGGAAATGAGCCACCGTAGTAAGCCTTTTATTCAGTTGGCTGCACAAGCAGAACAGGATTTAC
>CAZXTH010000254.1:3725-5419 GCA_964643585.1 uncultured Pseudoalteromonadaceae bacterium | reverse complement strand
CTGACGGCCAGTTGCAGGCTGTCAGTAAGCTTCATTGAACAATATTCAGCATCTCTGACCGCTGCCTGGAAATACATGGCAGAGTCAATGTTGCTAGGAGGTGATGTATTATCTGCCAGAACAGATTGGGCCATTATCAGACTGACAACAACGAGAGGTTTAAAAAAGCGATTCGATTCCATGAGTATTCGCTCCAGGTGGTTTTTCTTAAGGTCGTTACCTCCGGTATTTAATATTATTAATAACAGCCCGGGGCGATATTAGCCTAGGCTTGCCAAAAACAATTACTTTACTTTAATTGTTTAAATAAATGATATTTTTCTTATGTTCATTTAGTACAAAACCCTACAAGGGCATTTCATTCTATAAGGCAGAAAGCATATATTAAATTTTCAATTATTTCCCAACACAGCAACATTAATAATCCGTAACAAAAACCTCATACTATTGCCTATATCATTATTTACTGTTTCAGAAGAAAAGAGAGCTCGTAATATCCGGCACTGTCCGCAAAGGTGCCGCCTGTTCTGCCCCATATCTGATACAGCAGAGGCTATCAGTGAATTTAATGATAGCCTCATAAAACATTATGCTGTTTATCAGCGAGTCAGGACAAACCTCTTCTGGCTGTAACCTGTAGGTAAATCACACACATCACAGCTGAAACAGCCTGCCAGAGCCAATGCTCCAAGTTAAACCATTACTCCAGCTCGCTTCTGGCACATTCTCTGTGGCAATAATAGCAATAGCCCCAGCAGTAACCAGTAACCAAAAGTACCGGCACTATCATCTTTGGCTTTTTGCTGAACATTAACCGTTATGGTTGCTTCAGCTGATTTATTACCCGCTTCATCAATCAGTCTGAAACCAAAACTATCTGTGCCATAAAACCCTTCGGCCGGTGTATAGGTTGCATTTCCGTTGCCATCCAGTACAACGCTGCCACGTGCAGGTAAAGTAGCAAGCTCAGCTGAAACGGCATTTCCTTCAGGTTCTGTTACCAATAATGATAATGCCCCGGCCAGGCTTTGCCCATCCTGCCCTACATCAGAGTAAATAAGATTACGGCTGGCATTTAATGCTGCATTGCTTAATAAGTTTCTGCTGACAAGTGAGTCCTGATAAACACTCCAGGCCATATCATTTACCGTTAGTAATGCAGAGCTGACCAGGTATTCAACTGTCACTGAGCCGGCAGATAAATATTCAACAGCATAGGCAGCTCCACTAACAGGAGCCACACCCTGACCATCAAAATAATGTGAACTACCCACATCTCCGGACAAATCCTGTAAACCTACAGTCAGTGCAGCAGGAATAGTACCCAAATCAACATAATTGACATAGATTCCACCACCGCCAAGTTGCAGAATAACCTGGAAGGTATAAGTATTCGCTGACGCATCTCCATAGAGCTTTGCGTCTTTCCATTCAAATACCAGATAGTTATTCGTACCGTCGGATAACTCACCAGCCAGAAAAGCCCCTGTCCCGGTCAGATCAAGATCTGTCCAGAATGGTGCCAGCAACGCACCGTTTGCTCTGTCTGTCGGCATAGTGTCATTCTGAAAGGAACTTGAAAGACTGGCCCCATTAAAAGCGATATAGCCGTTTGTGCCCAAACGGACCGAACTCAGCTCCTGCCCCATAAAGACAGCCCCCAAACCGGAGACATTCAGATTAACCGATGATTC
>CAZXTH010000254.1:3298-3715 GCA_964643585.1 uncultured Pseudoalteromonadaceae bacterium | reverse complement strand
CACATGAGAAGACATAAATATCAGCAGGGTCTAAAAAGTCAGTCAATGATGGAAAACCTGCCCAAAAACTATCTGGCGCTAACTGTGCGGTTAAGCGATTCAGAGAGCCGGACCAGTTTACTGTATTGTTCTCTTCATCAAAACTCAGAGAGTCCTGCACACCATCTGTAATACTTACCAACGGAGCACCTTCAAGTTCAACCGGCTCCGGTAACACAATTTTCAGATCAAGCAGGCCGGAAAAGCGGCTGTTGGTTAACACAGTCTGTAATTTTTCAGTCTGGCCCGCTTTTATGGTAGCACCCGTAGATGTCAGTACTTTGCTATCAGAGCTGTTTCCGGCAAATACGGCTACAGGCATTCTTGCTACTGGCACACTGCTGTCCGCAGGCCGCCAGATAATCTCTCCAAAATGCC
>CAZXTH010000254.1:348-3288 GCA_964643585.1 uncultured Pseudoalteromonadaceae bacterium | reverse complement strand
GCCAGGTATCACGTGTTGCGGCTCCGGTTTCAACCGTAAGATTAACCTGTAGTTCTCTGGTATTTGTATCAAATACCAAAACAGAGGTGTTGCTGTCAGCAACAGTCAGGTTTGCTGAAATATTCTGATCTTCAAACAAAACACTGCCCGTCCAGTTAAGCGGTGTATCAGACAGGCTTGATACGTTTATTTCAAACGTACATTGTTCAACACAGTCAGGTCCGGCAACAGAAACCGGCGCCATAGCAAGCCTGGCGTTTAATGCAGCAGGTGCATCCACCAGCCCGGCGCCTTTGGCAAAGGCATTGGCACGGGTCACCGTATCGTCATTTCTGACATCTGGGTTACTCGTCGAAGTAAGAGCAGATTTGATTTGCAGTGCAGTCCATTGAGGATGTCTGGCTTTTAACAACGCCGCCACACCGGCAACATGCGGGCTTGCCATTGAGGTTCCCGTCATATGGGTGAAATCTCCGCCGGCACTGCGTGGCGAAGCAGCAGAAACGATGCTTGTTCCCGGTGCAGAAATATCCGGTTTAATAAAACGATTATCGCCGTTTGGCCCGCGGGAAGAGCTACTATTTACCGCATTGATCGTTTCAGGTAACGAGTAGCGGGTAATGTCAGGGGATAAAGTGGCTTGTAAACCACCATTTTCCAAAGCAGCCAGCAGGGTTTCGCCATCAGCTTTACTGATCATCACACCAGGAATAGTACTACCAGGCATCAACATAGAGGAAAGTGAACCCTCTGCATTATTCTGGATGATTACAGCTTTTGCGCCAGCGGCTGCCGCATTTATTGCTTTGTCATCAAACGCACAGGTACCACGTTGAATCAGCGCATAGCCACCAGAAAAGGTATCCGCTGCAAAAGGCTGACATCCTTCAAAGTTATCAGGGGTTACTAATGCAGCAGCAATGATATTGCCGGTAAGATCAGTTGAGGCCAGATCTTTAAGCTGCACAGGAGAGCTGCCCTCTACCGTAATGATCGGCTCCATTCCAGACACATTCATAAACTGTGCAAACGCTTTTCCTGTCTGAGTATTTGCAACAGTGATGCCCGCTTCGATACAGCCAGGGCAACCTATCGTTCCGTCGCCATTACCATCATTACCCGCCGCAGTGACAACAATCACACCAGCCTGTTCTGCGGCTTCATATACTGCTTTATAGGCGCTGTTTTCAGGGCTACCACCCGCACCACCACCCCAGGAGTTGTTAATAACATCTGCACCATCGGCTACAGCATCTTCCATTGCTGCCAGCAGGCTGCTGGTCAGGCCTGATGCTGTGGTTCCGTTATAATAAAGTGCCTTATAAGACATTAACCAGGCTCCCGGTGCCACACCGGAAATATCAAGATCCTCACCGCCATAGCTTACTTGCACACTCCGGCCTGCCGCTGTACCAGCAACATGAGTGCCATGGCTGTTGTAACCACGGGGTGTTCTGTACTCTTCAGCAATAGTGGAGGCTGAAGCAGCGTAATGACGGGCAACAATCAGCTTGTTATTACAGAATGCTGGCTCTGTTGTCCGGCAATAATCATCTGTAGGTAAAGAATCAGCATCAGGTGCATCCATTCCCTGATCATCAAACATCGGATTATCTGGCCAGATACCTGAATCAATAACAGCAACCCGGATGCCTTTACCTGCATTTTCCTGATTGTTGCTCAATTGCCATGCTGCTTCGGCATTAATCAGGGGCAAAGAAACATCCATACTCACGTGTACCAGTTTATCTTCATACACTTTCTTTACACCAGGAATGGCAGCAAGTTCCTCCATCGTTAATTGCTGTCCTTCGACAACCAGACCATTCATCAGTAAACTAAATTGCCTTGCAGCAACAACGTCAGGAAAGCGCTTTTTCACCTCCTGCAAAATCTGCAATTGCCCGCTCTTAAGTTGCCGCTGATACTGTTGAACCTGAACAGCAGAAGGATCTAATTTTCCACTTATCGTTTTTGCTGCACGGTATTGTGGATGAACGGCGGCAGCTTCTCCTTCAAGCTCCAGAATAAAACGTTTTGGCTCAATAACCTGAATAAGTGAATTACGACTTTTGGTTTTCGATGTATCAACTGAAAAGCCAAGAACATCTATTTGAAGACCAGAATCACCAGCAATAAGTGGTGCAGCCTGTACCGGAGATACAGTCAGCAACGCCAATGCCAGCGGACTTAGCTTTAATAATCTTTTTTTCACGCTAAATTCCTCTTAAATGCAATAACCTCAACATGTCAGAAGGAGGCAGCGAGTGCAGAAGTACAGAAACAAACTCCTTTTGTATTCCGCGCAAATGTCACAACTTACAGACCTCAGACCGCTATCTTAAATAAGCAATTTCTGTTTAATGTGCAAGATTTTATTACACATAAACGTCATAAAATTTTACACATTCACACTCAAAAAACACTAAGTAACTAATTTTTATATATGTTAAATACCATAGAAAAGAGATAGCCAAAAAGGCGGTGAAAGTTCAGAATAAGCCCATCAGAGCAATACTATTAATGGTGATTTATGTCGCGTATTCCGGTCGGCGCCTTACTTTTCTGTACTACTCTGCTTACAGCCTGCGGTGGCAGCGACAGCGAAACTAGTACCCAGACTCAGCCAGCCTGGCAAGCAGGTTCTTATGCTTCCGAAGCCTCGCTGAAAAACTTCTGTGAAATCCCCAGAACGGGGATAGATCCATACACTAACAGGGCTTACCCGGACAAACCCGGTAGTGCAATGCACGAAAAACTCTGGTTACGCAGTTGGAGTCACAATACGTATTTATGGTACCGGGAACTCCCGGATCTCAATCCGGCAGGTTATGGTGTTCTGGCTTATTTTAATCAGCTGAAAACGGATGCACTCACAGACTCCGGAGCACCAAAAGATAACTTTCACTTTGCTGAAAACACGGCTGAATATCAGCAACA
>CAZXTH010000254.1:0-338 GCA_964643585.1 uncultured Pseudoalteromonadaceae bacterium | reverse complement strand
ATGGTATCCGCTGGAAATATGGCAGTACCACTCCGCCACGCTCGCTGACTATCGCCTACACTGAGCCAGGTTCACCTGCTGCTAGCGCCGGGTTGCAAAGGGGAGATGTTTTACTGGAAATAAATGGCATCGATTTTATCAATGACGGTAGCCAGGCTGGCGTAAACATTCTTAATGCGGCGCTGTTTCCGGCAACCACAGGTGAACAACATAATTTTACGCTGCAAAGTGTGGCGGGCAATGCCAGACAGGTAACGCTAACATCGGCTAATGTTGCCAGCAGTCCGGTACAAAACACTCAGGTACTGGATCATAACGGCTTTCGCACCGGATACCTG
>CAZXTH010000253.1:0-5452 GCA_964643585.1 uncultured Pseudoalteromonadaceae bacterium | reverse complement strand
CCGGCGTTTTTTGGCTAACCGGCGTTTTTTACGTTTTAACATAGCTCTCCGTTATCCCTGTGGTCTGATCCACAATATAGAGACGCCCCCCGGATTAAACAAGCTGTGCCGGTTAATTTGTCCCGCTGGTTTCGTTGCTGCTGTCCTGTTCTTCTGACAGTCGCTGTCGTTGTTGTTCCAAACGTTGCTCAGCACGCTGGCGCTCATCAACCCAAAGCAGGGTATCGTAGTAACGCCGGATATTTTCAACATAGATAACTGCTTCATCACCACGGGCATAGCCATAGCGTGTTGTCTGATAATGACTACGCTGACGTAACAGTGGCAGGCGCTGTTTTACATCAAGCCATTTATCAGGATCGGCCTGGTCACGCTGAGTCAGTATCCGGGCATCTTCAACATGGCCCCAGCCAATGTTATACGCAGCCAGAGCAAACCATAACCTGTCTGGCATTGGAATCCTTTCCGGAATTCTGGCATATAGCCGTTGCAGATAGCGGCTGCCACCGCGGATACTTTCTTCTGCATCAAGCCGGCTACTGACACCCATTTGCTGGGCAGTGGGCAATGTCAGCATCATTAGCCCCCGCACACCTGTCGGGCTGCGGGCTTTCGGATTCCAGTGAGACTCCTGATAGCTGAGTGCGGCCAGTAACCGCCAGTCCAGATCGCCGGCATACTGCATAAACCAGTCTTTAAAGCGCGGTAAGATTTGTTCTGTGGCTTCAATGTATTTGAGCGTATCAACGTAATCGAACTGTCGGATATGCCCGAAATAACGGTCTTCAAGGGTAATAAGATCACCGCTTTGATACATTTTGCCAAAAAACTCAATTAATACGCTGTATAGCGAGTCGTCCTGATTGCGTGACATCAGCCACGAAACGGGTAAATTTTCCCGTACGGTAAAAGCAATACTCAGGTTTGGGTAAAACCGGCGGTTCAGAGCCAGTTGGTTGGAGTCTGTCAGGGTATAGGCAATATTGCCGTCGACGACCTGTTGCAGAATTTCATCTGCATCCAGCGTCGGGTGGGATTGCCACTGCAAGAAAGGATGTTCCTGCACTAAATGACTGAGTGTTTCTTCATGGCTGCTGTCTTTAACCACAATAACCGGTTCGTTTACATCGTCTACAGAACGTGGCCAGACATTTCCCTGCCGGAATACCAGCACCTCACTAATCCAGCGGTATGCCGGGGCTGAGCGGTATTTCTGGCGGCGGTTGTCCGTGAGGGTCAGCCCTCCGGCAATAAAGTCGACCTGGCCGTTATTGAGTTTCTGTAGCAGTTCATCCAGGTCATAGCTGGGGTAGAGTTCCAGTTCAACGTCAAGCGAGGTTGCCAGCGACTGGCTCAGTTCATATTCGAAGCCGGTTGGACCATCTATACCGATAAAATAGCTGGAAGGGCCGTGCAGGATGCCAACCTTGATGCTGTTACGCTGATAAATCTGATGCAGCTGGCTCTGATTGACCACCGGATTACAGGCATTAAGCAGCAGTAACAGACTGATCAGGCCTAATCTTATTCGCATGCAGTTGAACTCAGAATGTATTACAAAGCCTTGTTATACCAAACTTCTTTATTTTCGTCAGGTTTTACTCATACCACTCGGCCGGAAATTTCTTTATAATGGCGCGCCTGTTCGAGGTTCCAGCGTCGTTTAACCAGTGGAAAAAAGCCTATGTTAATCCTGCGTGGTGCGCCAGCACTGTCCGAGTTCCGAATCCAGAAATTATTAGATCAGTGTGCCCGGCAACAATTACCGGTAACCGGTATTTATGCCGAATATATGCACTTTGCTGATCTCAGTGCTGAACTGACTGATACCCAGCATGAAACACTTAGCAAATTGCTGACTTATGGCCCGAGCATCCCGGCCCATGATCCTGAAGGCAGATTACTGCTGGTTACCCCGCGTCCGGGAACTATTTCTCCCTGGGCTTCTAAAGCGACCGATATTGCCCGTAACTGTGGCCTGACTCAGGTAAAAAGACTGGAGCGTGGTATTGCTTATTACGCACAGCTCAATAGCGAACTGACGGTACAGCAGCTACAGGATTTGAGCACTTTACTGCATGACCGGATGATGGAAACCGTGTTCACCACAATGGAACAGGCAGCGGCACTATTTTACCGTGCAGAGCCTGCGCCATTTACGTCTGTTGATATTCTGTCGGGTGGCCGTGCGGCACTGGCGGAAGCCAATGAGCGTATGGGGTTGGCACTGGCTGATGATGAAATCGATTATCTGCTGGCTAATTTTAAGCAGCTGGGCCGTAATCCTAATGATATTGAATTGTATATGTTTGCTCAGGCTAACTCTGAGCATTGCCGTCATAAAATCTTCAATGCAGACTGGACTATAGATGGCGTTAAGCAGCCAAAATCGCTGTTTAAAATGATTAAAAATACTTATGAGCAGACACCGGATTATGTATTGTCTGCTTACAAAGATAATGCGGCGGTTATGCATGGCTCTAAAGCTGGCCGTTTCTTCCCGCAGCCGCAAAGTGGCGAGTACCAGTATCACCATGAAGATATTCATGTGCTGATGAAAGTGGAAACCCATAATCACCCTACAGCAATTTCTCCATATCCTGGCGCAGCTACCGGCTCCGGTGGTGAGATTCGGGATGAAGGGGCAACCGGTATTGGTGCTAAACCGAAAGCCGGTCTGGTTGGTTTTTCGGTTTCTAACCTGCGCATCCCTGGTTATGAACAGCCATGGGAGCAGGATTTCGGTAAACCGGAACGGATTGTTACCGCGCTGGACATTATGCTGGATGGCCCATTGGGCGGTGCGGCATTTAACAATGAATTTGGCCGGCCGAATATTCTGGGCTATTTCCGTACT
Organism: uncultured Pseudoalteromonadaceae bacterium; assembly: GCA_964643585.1. Taxonomy (GTDB): domain Bacteria; phylum Pseudomonadota; class Gammaproteobacteria; order Enterobacterales; family Alteromonadaceae; genus Alishewanella. Next base: position 2,595 of record CAZXTH010000253.1, on the reverse strand, counting down.
TATGAAGAGAAAGTTTCCAGCCATAATGGCGAGGAAATTCGCGGTTACCACAAGCCGGTAATGATTGCTGGTGGTCTGGGAAATATCCGTGCAGATCATGTACAGAAAGGGCATTTGCCTGCTGGCGCCAAGCTGGTTGTGCTGGGCGGCCCGGCAATGAATATCGGCCTGGGTGGTGGTGCTGCTTCTTCTGTAGCGTCGGGCCAGTCTTCAGCCGATCTGGATTTTGCTTCGGTGCAGCGCGATAACCCGGAAATTGAACGCCGTTGCCAGGAAGTGATTGACCGTTGCTGGCAGTTAGGTGCTGATAACCCGATTTGTTTTATTCATGACGTTGGTGCTGGTGGTTTATCCAATGCCTTCCCTGAGCTGGTTAACGATGGTGGCGTAGGTGGACGCTTTGAACTGCGTAATGTACCGAATGACGAGCCGGGGATGTCACCACTGGAAATATGGTGTAACGAATCTCAGGAACGTTATGTACTGGCTATTCCTGCTGACAAACTGGCTGTGTTTGAGAAGATCTGTCAGCGTGAACGTGCCCCTTATGCTGTAGTCGGTGAAGCCACCGCTGAAAAGCAGCTGGTACTGAGCGACCAGCATTTTGGTAATACGCCAATTGATCTGCCGTTGAATGTGCTGTTAGGTAAAGCCCCTAAAATGCACCGTGATGTGCAAACGCAAAAAACCGAAGGCAAACCTCTGGAACTGAATGGGGTTACGGTTGCTGAAGCGGCTGAACGGCTGTTACGTTTACCAGCGATTGCAGAGAAAACTTTCCTTATTACCATTGGAGACCGTACTGTAACCGGTTTAGTATCTCGTGATCAGATGGTTGGCCCGTGGCAGGTGCCGGTAGCAGACTGCGGTGTAACAGCTGCCAGTTACGACACTTATCACGGTGAAGCGATGTCGATGGGGGAACGTACACCTGTTGCATTGCTGGATTTTGCTGCGTCAGCCCGTATGGCGGTGGCAGAAGCCATTACTAATATTGCATCAGCAGATATTGGCGACCTGAAACGCATTAAGCTGTCTGCCAACTGGATGTCTGCCGCCGGGCACCCAGGTGAAGATGCTGGCCTGTATCAGGCAGTAAAAGCTGTGGGTGAAGAGCTGTGTCCTGCACTTGAATTAACTATCCCTGTGGGCAAAGACTCAATGTCGATGAAAACACGCTGGCAGCAGGATGGTGAAGATAAGAGTGTAACTGCACCGATGTCACTGATTATCACTGCATTTGCCAGAGTGGAAGACATCCGTAAAACGGTAACACCGCAATTACGCACAGATCGGGGTAACAGCAGCCTGTTACTGATTGACCTTGGGCAGGGAGCTAATCGTCTTGGCGCATCCTGTCTGGCTCAGGTTTATCGCCAGCTTGGCCAGCAACCGGTTGATCTTGATAACCCGCAATTGCTGATTAATTTCTTCCATGCTGTGCAACAGCTGGTACGTGAGCAAAAAGTACTGGCTTATCATGACCGCTCTGACGGTGGCACTTTTGTTACGCTGGCTGAAATGGCTTTTGCTGGTAAGGCAGGGGTTGAAGCCGATATCAGTGCACTGGGCACAGATGATCTGGCGGTATTATTCAGTGAAGAAGCCGGTGCCGTACTGCAGATAGCAGACAGTGAACTTGATTATGTGAAACAAGTTCTGGCAAAGCACCAGCTGGCTGCCGTCAGCCATGTGATTGGCCGGGTAACTGCTGCTGATGAGCTGGTGATTCGTCGGGGCGGGCAAACAGTATTCAGCAGTACCCGGACTCGTTTACGCACTGCGTGGGCTGAAACAACGTATCAGATGCAGGCTTTGCGTGATAATCCTGCCGGCGCTAAACAAGAGTTTGATGCCAAGGCTGATGTTGCTGACCCGGGATTAAACACCAAACTGACTTTTGATCTGAATGAAGATATTGCTGCGCCTTATATCCTGAAAGGCGCCGCACCTAAAGTAGCAATTTTGCGTGAGCAGGGTGTTAACTCTCATGTTGAAATGGCTGCTGCATTCAATCGTGCCGGTTTCAGCGCGGTTGATGTACATATGAGTGATATTCTGTCCGGTGCAACAGGGTTAGATGGTTTTAACGGCTTGGTTGCCTGTGGCGGCTTCTCTTACGGTGACGTACTGGGTGCGGGGGAAGGCTGGGCAAAATCTATTCTGTTTAACGAACAGGCGCGTCAGGTTTTTGCATCGTTCTTTGAGCGTAGCAGCACATTCTCTCTGGGCGTGTGTAACGGCTGCCAGATGATGTCTAACCTTAAATCGCTAATTCCGGGAGCGGATTTATGGCCACACTTTGTGCGGAATAAATCTGAGCGTTTTGAAGCACGCTTCAGCCTAGTTGAAGTACAACAAAGCCCGTCGCTGTTCTTCCGGGATATGGCTGGTTCACGTATGCCGATAGCTGTTTCTCACGGTGAGGGTCATGCGGAGTTTGCTTCAGCACAGCAACTGGCGGCTGCAGACAAGAGTGGCACAGTTGCAATGCGCTTTGTGGATAACTATGGCCGTGTTACTGAGCAATACCCTGCCAATCCTAACAGTTCACCGGCGGGGATTACTTCTCTGACCACGACTGATGGCCGGGTT
>CAZXTH010000252.1:0-5471 GCA_964643585.1 uncultured Pseudoalteromonadaceae bacterium | reverse complement strand
AGGGAAAACTGGTTCAGTTTGGCAATAAAAGCCAGGCTAAACAGCGAAGTTCAGCAGTTGCTGGCAGATAAAATTCATTCTATCCGGAGTCATTATGGCATTTAACATTGCACTGGCAGATATTATTGCCTGCCCCCTATGCAAAGGAAAACTGAAGTATGACAAATCAGAAGAACAGCTGATTTGCACATTTGACCGGCTGGCTTATCCGGTAAGGGATAATATTCCGGTTCTGCTGGCAGATGAAGCCCGGCAACTGACGCTGGAAGAGGCGGAAAAATGGCGTTCGTAGTTGTTATTCCTGCCCGCTATGCCAGCAGCAGATTACCAGGCAAGCCTTTGGCAGATATTGCTGGTAAGACGATGGTGCAACGGGTATATGAACAAGCTGTAGCCAGTGGCGCGCAACGGGTTGTTGTGGCAACCGATGACCAACGTGTTGCAGATGCAGTACAGCACTTTGGTGGAGAGGTCTGTATGACCAGCCCGCAGCATAATTCCGGCACAGAACGGCTGGCCGAGGTTGTTGATATTCTGGGATTAGCGCCTGAAACTGTGGTTGTGAATGTGCAGGGAGACGAACCTTTTATTCCTCCCGTTATTATTCGTCAGGTGGCAGATAACCTTGCTGCACAGCAAAAGGCCCAGATGGCAACACTGGCTGTACCTTTAAATTCTGCAGCAGAGATTGGTAATCCTAATATCGTTAAAGTGGTCTGTGATCGCCAGGGCTATGCACTTTATTTCAGCCGGGCTTCAATACCCTTTGACCGTGATGCTGCTTTCACTGCTGAACTGAGCCGCCATTATCGTCGTCATATAGGGATTTACGCTTACCGCGCTGCGTTTATCAAACGTTATATCAGCTGGCCGGTATCTGAACTGGAACAGCTGGAGTGTCTTGAGCAACTGCGAGTATTGTGGCAGGGCGAAGCTATTCATGTCGATCTTGCCAGGCAGGTGCCTGCTGTTGGTGTAGATACGCCTGCAGATTTGGAACATGCGCGTCAGTATGCTGCAGGTCTGGTGTGACAGCAGCTTTCTCGGTTGTTGCACAAACTGCTGATTTTGTACTGCTCAATAAGGCAGCCGGTGTTAGTTTTCATTCTGACGATGGCCCTGGACTGGTGGTATTAGCCAGTAAGCAACTGGGCCTGGCACTTTATCCGGTGCATCGCCTTGATAAGGTAACATCAGGCTTGGTGTTGTTGGCAACATCTGCAGAAATAGCTGCTCGTCTGACAATGCAGTTTCAGCAACATCAGATTGAAAAGTATTATCTGGCACTCAGTTTTGGTAAAACAGCCAAAAAACAGGGATGGGTCAAAGGGGATATGGCCCCGGCCCGCCGAGGGGCTTACAAGTTATTGCCAACCCGCCAGAATCCGGCTGTCAGTTATTTTGTCAGCAAAGGATTAGAGCATAAGCCATTCAGGGCCTATCTGATAAAACCTTTTACCGGGAAAACTCACCAGATACGGGTGGCTCTGAAAAGTGTTTCGGCATCGATTGCCGGAGATACCTTGTATCAGGGGGCTGCTGCTGACCGGGTATATCTGCATGCTTATGCACTGGTATTTACACTGGATAAAACGTATCGCTTTTGTACTTTACCATCGCAAGGTGCGCTCTTTTCTGAGCTACAGCAGGATACTCATATTCTGGATGACTGGCAGCAACCTTGGTTACTGGACTGGCCTGAATATAAACAACCAGCCAGGTGAGTAATGCCTGTCTGATATGCAGGATCTAGGGGCTGTATTTTAAAATTTATGGTTAATGAGAAATATGTCTGATTATGAATTACGTTTTGCAGGGATTGCCCGCTTATATGGCCCCGCAGCACTGGAGGTATTCCGGCAGTCACATGTTGCAGTTATTGGTATCGGCGGAGTAGGTAGTTGGGCGGCGGAGGCTTTGGCTCGTTCAGGTATTGGTGAGATCACTCTTATCGATCTGGATGATGTCTGTATCAGCAATGTGAACCGTCAGCTACATGCGTTAAGTACGACCATTGGACAGGACAAAGTAGCAGTAATGGCTGAACGTATTCTGCAAATCAACCCTGAGTGCAAAGTGAATCAGGTAGCTGATTTTATCGCAGCGGATAATATGGCTGTGTTATTGAACGATAAGCTGGATTATGTATTGGATGCCATTGATTCTGTAAAAGCTAAAGTGGCAATGATAGCTTACTGTAAGCGGAATAAGATCCCGTTAATCACGACTGGCGGAGCGGGTGGGCAAATTGACCCGACCAGAATTGAACTGGCTGACTTAAGCCTTGCTTATAATGACCCGCTATTGGCTAAAGTACGTAATGCCCTGCGCCGTGATCATAACTTTAGTCGTAATCCTAAACGGCGCTTTGGTGTGGATTGCGTCTTCTCTACTGAACAACTACGCTACCCGCAGGCAGATGGTTCTGTTTGTCAGCAGAAACCTCAGACAGAAGGGAGTATGCGGCTGGATTGTAGCGGGGGCTTTGGTGCTGCTACCGTTGTGACTGCCAGCTTTGGGCTGACAGCCGTGTCTAAATTATTAATCAAACTGATCAGCAAGCACGAACGCCATAGCAGCAGTCAGCAACAGCAAGGATAATTTACCCGGGCTGTTGCTGTTAAACTGGCGCAGCTGTTTCAGGGCCAGAAACGCTTGTCTGCCATCTTTACCCAGCAAGGTTTTTGCTGCTGCAAGGCAAGGGTAGGCCAGCCACATCTGGCCTGCAGTTTGTAGCGCATCACGCCATACTCTGCCGGGAGCTAGTCTCTGATACTCACTGATTGCCAGCAGAATCGCCGGATCTGACTCTGGCAGGTAGCGGTATAAGCCATGCACGAAGATTAATACGTCCCGGGCCATGCACTGATCAATACTCAGATACTGATGCGGATCTTCTTCAAAATCGATAAAACCAATTTGCTTACCATCCCAGCATAAATCCCGCAGAGCTGGTCGTCCATGCCAGCGATTTTGCTGATGCAGCTCTGCCAGCGCAGCAGCACAGGCCATTAATACACGTTGGCGCTCCAGTGCAGGAATGCCTGCTTCGGTCAGCCAGTATTTCACGGAAGGGCCAATATCAGTCATCACCAGATAGTTTTCCCTGCTTAGTAAAACCTGTGGAACCGGGAAACCTTTATCTCTTAATAAGTTAAGGCGATGGGCTTCGCGCTGTAGCGGTAACCGGGGTTCCAGTGTCGGGTAGTAGAGAGGATTACTGCTGACTTTACTAATCATGGTTGTCAGTAAAGGTATAAAACGAGAAACAGCAGCTTCGTTTTGTTTAATCCAGACTTTTTGACCTTGCCACTCAGTTGAAAAGGAGCGGGCTTTTTGCTGCGACAGAAGCTGCTCAACGTGTTGCTGTAGTGCAGGGGTATCCATAGCATTATTAAGCGTGAATCATGACAGATTCAGGCTTTCCTTTATCAGAAAAAACAGATTTTTGAATGATAGGCTTGTTTCATGAATGGAAACTGAATAGTTATTCTATACAGCGCTTAATATGGTTAACCATGGCATTGAGTCCATTGCCTCTGGACTGACTAAGGTAGGGTTTCAGGTTTAGCTGATCAAATGTGTTTTTCAAGTCAAACAGCTGTAGTTCGGCGGAAGTCATACCGTTAACCATTGACAGCATAATTGCCATTAAACCTTTAACGATACGGGCGTCACTGTCCAGGACAAAAAAATGTTTATCGTTATTATGATCGTGGTAGTGCAGTAACCATGCACGGCTTTCACAGCCCTTAACTAAAAATTCCTGCAGCTTCATTTTCTCAGGAACGGCAGGGAGTTTCTTGCCAAGCTGCATCAGAATACGGTATTTACTTTGCCAGTCAGTTGCGCGGTTAAGTGCAGGAAGCTCATAGAGCCTTATTTCTTCCAGCGCTGGGCTGGTTTCTGCTAGTAATTGTTCTAATATCATGCAGTCAGAATCTCCACTGCCTGTTCTAATGCTGACAGGCTTCGTGTTACATCAGCCTCAGTGTTATAGGGTGCAAACGAAAAACGCACGGCACCGTTTAAAGCTAACTGGCTGAAAAGCGGCATTGCACAATGCTGACCGGCACGCACAGCGATATGCTGTTGATCCAGTAAAGTTGCCACATCAGAGGGATGTTCTCCGGCAACATTAAGCGCAATAATGCCTGCATTATGCACAGTGGAAGATAAAATATCCAGCCCCTTAATTGATGATAAACCTTCACAGAATCTTTTTAATAACAAAGATTTATAATTCAGTAATTGCTGATTGTTAAATTTTTGAATCCAGTTGATGGCAGCAGCCAGCCCGATAGCCCCGGCAATATTGGGAGTGCCTGCTTCCAGCCGGAAGGGCAGAGAGTTAAATGTAGTGTTAACAAAGCTGACGGTCTCAATCATTTCTCCGCCACCGAAGATTGGCGTCAGTTGTTCAAGCAGGTTTTCTTTGCCGTATAGTACGCCAATTCCTGTTGGGCCATATAATTTATGGCCGGAAAATACATAAAAATCGGTATCAAGTTGCTGAACATCTATTGGCCCATAAACAATACCTTGCGCACCATCAACAACAGTAATGGCTCCGGCTGCTTTTGCCAGCGATATCATATGATTGATTGGCTGAATATGGCCCAATACATTTGATATATGACTGAAACTGACCACTTTCGGTTTTTTCTGTAAAAGTTGCTGATAGGCTGCTAAATCCAACTGGTGTTCTGCTGTCAGCGGCACGACATCCAGTTCCACGCCATGGCGTTGGCAATGTAGCTGCCAGGGAACGATATTGGCATGATGTTCCATTGCAGTCAGTAAAATGCGGTCACCGGGTTGCAGCAGAGTATGCATCATACCAAAGGCGAGTTGATTGAGTGCGGCAGTTGTACCACTGGTAAAAATCACTTCATGCCGGTGGCGGGCATTAATGAATGCGGCAATATCTGTTCTGGCCTGTTCAAAAGCGTCAGTCGCCGTACGGCTTAAAGTATGGGCTCCCCGGTGCACATTACTGTTGCTGTGTCGGTAAAACTGTTGCATTGCGTCGAGCACGGCCTGGGGCTTATGTGTTGTGGCAGCGTTATCAAGATATACCCATTGTGGGTTTTCAGTAAAAAATGGAAATTCAGCCCGGAAACTTTCGGCATTAAATAGGGTTGTCATCGGTATTTCTGATGTGGCGAGAATGGCTGCGATTGTGCCTGTTTTTGTGGTTTGCCGCAAATGCACAAAATAAAAAAGCGACCGTAGCCGCTTTTCTTTGGGGTAATAAAACTCAGCGTTTATCTGTTTTCACGAAATCGCGGGTATTATAACCGGTATATAACTGGCGAGGACGGCCGATTTTGTGGCCTTTTTCGCTCAGCATTTCGTCCCAGTGAGAGATCCAGCCTACAGTACGTGACATCGCGAAAATAACGGTAAACATGCTGGTTGGAATACCGATAGCTTTCAGAATGATACCACTGTAGAAGTCTACGTTCGGG
>CAZXTH010000251.1:0-5474 GCA_964643585.1 uncultured Pseudoalteromonadaceae bacterium | reverse complement strand
CTCTCGTGGTTTTATTATGCCCAAAGATGCTAAAGGCCAATGGGTGGAAGAAGTAAAATGCGACGATCTGGACGGCCGCTCTGACCGTATAGCTTATACCCCGCTGGCGCAGGACTGGCCAAACTGCGTGTGCTGGTGGTGCGGTTTCTTCTATGAAGGCAATTCCTGGATTTACTCGTTCTATGTGCCACACGATGTACGAACGCTAATAGCCAAAACCGGCGGTGCAGAAGCCTTTGGCAAGCGGCTGGATAACTTCTTTAACAAAGGCTATTACGAAGTCGGTAACGAGCCGTCATTTCTGGTGCCGGTACTGTATCATTGGCTCGGCCAGCCACATCGCAGCTCCGAGCGGGTACAACAGATTATCAGCAAACATTACAATGCCAGCCGCGCCGGGCTGCCGGGTAATGACGACTCCGGAGCCATGTCATCCTGGCTGGCGTTCCATATGCTGGGGCTGTACCCCAACGCCGGACAACCTTATTACCTGATAAACCGGCCATTGGTACAAAGCAGTGACATTAAGCTGCAACAGGGTAAAAGCTTCCGTATCACCACTAAAAACTTCAGCGATAAAAACCGCTATATCGTCAGCGCCCGCTTAAACGGCAAACCGTACGAGCTTAACTGGCTGCAACACACGGACCTTATCGCCGGTGGCGAACTGGAACTGACCCTGGGCAGCAAACCGGGCAACTGGGGCAAAACCCCACCGCCTTCTAAATCAGATGAAGGCTACTGGGTGCATTAGAGCTATTACCGCTAAAGAAAGCATAAAGCGGCATTACACGTAGTGCCGCTTAGTTAAGCAATATTGAGAATAGAAAAGCCTAACTATGTATAGTCAGCAAGGTGGTAATTGAAAAAGCCTTATTCACGCAGATCGCGCGGTAAAGCTCCTTGCCAAGGTGACCCGTTAAATCTTGTACCTGTACTTCGGCGTCCAAACGATGTGATACTGGCACCGATAGAAGACCTGTGATACGGATTCATATCTACTCATGTTATTTACTTCCTCATTTACAGGTTATAAACAAGCGAAGTATCTAACATGGGGACTCTACGGGCATAGCCCCGACTGAACGATCACCACCTCCATAGGAGGTGGTTTAAGGCTTACAATAAAAAACGCCAAAATACATTTCTTGGCATTTTAAATGAGATATAAGCTGGCATTTCTAAGCAAGAATTATTGCACCATCTTTACTTCCGTGATGAAAAAATTTTTACTTTTAAAATGGCCAGCACAATCCCCACCATCCACCATTTTCACAGGTGCCGTCACCAACAGAAAATGAGCTACTTTCAACTACTTTGTTGCTTTGGATGACTGGAGTTGTGCTTTGTGCTGCAAAAAAGACTATGGCTAACACTACTAGTACTTTTAATCCCTGTTTCATATTGATAACCCCACAAAAGTAAATTTTTAGAAAAATTGGAAACCTAACCGATATTAAAATCTAAAGAACAATACAGATTAGAACAAAAATATTGCACAAAAAACAGATTGTGTAAATAAAATATTTATTTTAATTTAATAAAAAACACCTACAAATGGGTATATCCAAACAAAAAGTTAGGTGAGAAGAGAGCATCCTATGAACCGTACCGGTAAATTCGTGGGTATAGTGGTCTAATAAAACCGGATACCACAAATAGTTGTCACGCTTAGCCAAAGTACAGCAGATCGTAAACAGATTCTAACAGCTACGGATAAAATTAAGACTCTTACCTGCTGATTTCTCACTCCTGTAAATCCTGTCCATAATTAGCGTGCTAACCTAACTTCGTGTATTAAGGAATGTTTATGCCAAAGTGGCGCTGGATTCTTACACAAATCACAAAACGGCTGTGGCTGCGGGCAACGCTGATTGGTTTTCTGGGGGTGGCAGCGGCCATGCTGGCGGCCGTGGTAGAACGCTTTATTCCGTGGCCTTTGCCTTCTACCATCGGGGCTGAAGCCGTAGGCAGTATCCTGAATATTATTGCGTCCAGTATGCTGGCAGTAACGACCTTTTCATTAAGTGTGATGACCGCAGCGTACGGTGCCGCCTCCAATAGCGCTACGCCGCGAGCCACCAAACTACTGATGGAAGACAAAGTTACCCAGACGGTGTTATCTACCTTTATCGGTTCGTTTTTATTCAGTATCGTTGGCATAGTTGTGCTGCAAACCGGTGCGTATGGCGAGCGCGGCCGTTTTGTGCTGTTTGTCGTCACGGTTGCCGTCATTGTGCTGATTGTGATGTCGCTGTTACGCTGGATTGAGCACCTCACCCGGCTGGGGCGGCTGGGTGAAACCACTGCCAGAGTAGAGCAAGCGGCGCAACAAGCCATTGCGGAGCGAATAGCAGAACCCTATCTTGGTGCTAATCCGTTGTGGCAACCATAAAGCGAAATCCCTGCAAATGCTTTACCAATCCATGCCGGTTGCATTGGCTATGTACAGCATATTGATATGACTGCGCTATCGGAAGCAGCAGAAAAAACCGAAAGCCGGATATTTATTACCGCCATTCCCGGTACTTTTGCCTATCCCGATACCGCTCTTGCCTGGTTGGAAGCCACTACTGCAACCAAAGAACAGCAGGATATAACAGACATACTACGTAATGCTTTTACTGTTGGTAATGAACGCAGTTTTGAGCAGGATCCACGCTTTGGGCTGGCGGTAATGTGCGAAGTAGGATCGCGTGCACTGTCTCCCGCCACCAATGACCCAGGCACCGCCATCGATGTTATAAACCGGATTACCCGGTTAATGGCGCTATGGGCTGACAGCTGCAACACCAGAAACAAAGCTGAAGAGCAGGACGATGCCATTCGCTATCCGCGTTTATATGTCTCGCCACTGCGCTCAGCCGATTTATTTGAAGATGCGTTTATGCTGCTGGCCCGTGATGGCGCCGGGCTGATTGAAATACAGCTGCGACTGCAAAAAGCATTGCAGGCACTTGGAAGAATGGGCGATGACGATTTCCGCGCTGCCGCGCAGGAACAATCAACCTTAGCGCTGGCCAGAGCAGAAGCAGCACTGACACTGAATGCCGATAAAGCCCGCTTAAAGGCGTTAACGGACAGTATTAATAAAAGCCAGCAAGCGAATGACCACCATAAATAGAACCATATTAATTGCTAAAATATAAAAAAGAAACTAACATGACTCTTAATAAATCAATAGCAACTTATTTGTTTCAATATGAGTCCACTATTAGCACAGATCAAGCAACGCCGCCTGGCGCTTAAACTAAAGCAGCACGATATGCTGTTGCGTGTTGGTATCTCACGCCAGCAGTATCAGAAACTGGAAACGTCAGGAAACCCCAGGCTCGATACCTTAGAGCTGGTAGCCAAAGGCCTGAAAAGCGAGCTGCTGCTCATTCCTGAAGAAAAACTGCAAGCCGTACTGGATATCCTGCAGCAGGAAACAAATACCGCAGCAACGTACACTGTCAGAGAAAATACACCGCTCGCTGATGACCCCTGGCAAGGCTTGCTGGACGATACCGAATGAGCATTACGCCCCCAGAGCAAGTGAACGTACTGCAACTTACGCTGCATAACCAGCTAGTGGGGTATCTGGCCGGGTTTCAGCATGGCCGGAATGTTCTGAGTTTTGCCGATACATTCCGTCACAACCCAAAGCGGCCAACCTTCAGCCTGACAACTCACCCGGCATTTCCGCAATCAACAAGAGTGATGGAGCAACCCTGGTCTCGCCATCAACGCCTGCATCCGGTATTGTCGAATTTATTACCTGAAGGTGCCTTGCGGGAGTTTATCGCCCAAGGGCAAAAAGTACATGCCGATGATGAGTTCAGGTTACTTTCCTGCCTCGGTGATGATTTACCTGGTGCTATTGTCGCCACTCCGTTAGCACCAGATGCCATTCCAGAGTATATTTTGCAGGCTTATGGCAATGTAAAAGCCATCGCATTTGAACAAATCGCGCGAAGTAATAAGTTCTCGCTGGCAGGTGTTCAAATGAAATTTTCCATGAAACAAAAAGAGGGTCGTTATAATTTGTCAGGAAACGGTGAATTAGGCGACTGGATTATAAAAACACCGTCAACCCGGCACCCGTTTGTGCCGTTAAATGAATTTACTGCCATGTCTCTGGCAGCCATAGCAGGTATCGAGATACCCGATATTCAACTGACAGAACTGGACAAGCTGGATAACCTGCCACCGATAAACCTGCCTGCTGAACGCTATGCCTTCGCTATCCGCCGTTTTGATCGTCAGCATAATACCCGTATTCATATGGAAGATTTTGCACAAGTTTTGGTGAAATACCCGCACGAAAAATACCGATCTGCCAACTATGAGCAAATAGGCAAAGTTATCTACGACTTTTCCGGTGACGGTCTGGCGGATGCACAGCAATTTGCCCGCCGCTTACTGGTTAATATTCTGCTGGCTAACGGCGATGCACACCTGAAAAACTGGAGCCTGCTTTATGCCGATAAAGTGACTCCGCGTTTGTCTCCGGCTTACGATATTGTTACTACCCGGGTGTATATAGAAGATGAAACCGGGTTTGCCTTAAAACTGGCTAAAACCAATGCCTGGTATGCCATAACACTGGCTCATTTTGAGGCATGGTCCAATAAAGCCGGTATACCATGGCGGGCAGTCAAACCCCACCTGCTGGACGTAATAGACAAAGCCCGTACATTATGGCCGCAGGCATTAAAGCACTTACCCATGGTGGAAAACCATAAACAACAACTGGTGCAACATTGGGCCAGCCTGCAACCAGATTTCAGAATCATACCGTAATGCCGTCACTCCCGGCACTGTATTCCGGGCTTTAAGCGGAAGAACGTATCGCCGGGAAACGTCAGCTGTTGCTGCGCCGTGCCTTGCGGGGCGCCGGGATAAAAGTCGGTAGAGATAATATTTGCGCCGCTGTGTTGCGCTATCTCAAAACGTTGCCGGTCGGGGATATTGCCATCGTCGCTACGGGTACGGATTAACAGGTTTTGCACTGCCAACTGGGCGATATCATCCAATGCAGCGTGCGGCTGATTACGCAAAACGATAGCAGCATCCGGGTGGCTGGCATCAAAGCTGGCAAAGAACAGGCTGCCACGCTGGCCGGGAAATTGCTGTTCATAGCGGGCAAACTGTTGGGGTTGTCCATCGAACAGCAGAATAAATTTACCCAGTGCCTGATGCAGCGGCGGCCAGCCGTGCTGTTGCAGCGTATCACGTAAACCCAGCCCATTTTGCGGCGCTGCATGGCGTACATCATCCGGTTTCAGGATCCGCCAGGTTCCTAGCACTTCTGCAATCACCTTTTCGGCAGCAGCATAATCAGCAGCTTGCCAGGTGGGTGGCACTACACCACCGCGAATACCGGTTTCTTTCACATTCAACAGAATCACCACCGGCAGATGCTGCGGGTGCTGCACCGACCATGCTGCCAGCTGTTGCAGGCAATCGGTTAACAGTAAACAATGGCTGGC
>CAZXTH010000250.1:0-5494 GCA_964643585.1 uncultured Pseudoalteromonadaceae bacterium | reverse complement strand
GTGGATGGCGGGTAAAGGCTTTGACAATTTTATGCTGATGCGCGATATGAAAGTACTGAAGCCGCTGCTGCCACAACTGGATAAACTGCTGCGGCAGGAACCGGAAGGCAAGGCATTTCAACTGGCAACCATGGCACTGCAAGACACCGATTTACGTATTGCTGCAGACAAACCGGTGACACCCGCTTTTATTTTCGCCGCCTTGTTATGGTACCCGGTGGAGCAACGCAGCCAGGCCCTGCTGATTGAAAGCGGCCTGAATGAAAACGACGCCATGCAGATTGCCATTACTGAAGTACTGGACGAAGTACAGCAAAGTATCGCTATCCCAAAACGTTTCAGCCTTTCAGCCCGCGATATCTGGTTGTTACAAGGCAGGTTGACCCGCAGAAGTGGCAGCAGGGCTTTGCGCCTGCTGGAATTACCTAAGTTCCGTGGAGCCTATGATTTTCTGCAACTGCGTGCCAGAGCTGAAGGTGGTTCATTAACTGAACTGGCATCCTGGTGGGACCAATTCCAGCACACAGATGAACATGGCAAACTGCAGCTGATTCAGCAGCTTGGTAATCAGGGAAGTTCTGAACATAAAAAACGCCGGCGTCGCCCTAAAAAACGCCAGAGCAACAGTGAGCAACATGGCTGAATTTGTTTGTTACATCGGGCTGGGCGCAAACCTGCACCAGCCTGTAGCACAGTTGCAGGCTGCTATCAGCCACTTACAGCAACTGCCCCAATCCAGGCTGATTACCGTATCCTCTTTTTACAGCTCTAAGCCTATGGGTCCACAAGATCAGCCAGACTACGTTAATGCTGTGGCTGAACTTCACACATCCCTTCAGCCGGAAGCATTACTTGACCAATTGCAACAGATTGAACTGGAACAAGGCCGTCAGCGTAAAGACGAACGCTGGGGCCCGCGCACACTGGATCTGGATATTCTGCTAGTCAACAACCTGCAAATAAATACTGCACGACTGACTGTACCTCACTATGGCATGAAACAACGTGAGTTTGTGCTATACCCATTAGCAGAAATAGCCCCGCAGCTCACGCTGCCCTGTGGCACTGTATTGGGTACTTTACTATCACAAATACCCTTAAACGGATTGCATAAACTGCCTGCTATTGCAGCAACAGATACTTTATGCCATCTTGCGCAACCTGATTAACTGGCCGGATAAGAATGTTATGGCAAAAATAACCACCGCCGTACTACAGAAAATGAAACAGCAGGGTGAAAAAATCACCATGCTGACCGCTTATGACGCCAGTTTCGCAAAACTCTTTGCAGAACAAGGTGTTGAAACTCTGTTAATTGGCGACTCTCTGGGTATGGTACTACAAGGGCATACCGATACTCTGCCGGTAACAATTGAAGATATTGCTTACCATACCAAGGCTGTCAGAAAAGGCGCACCTGATGCTTTTGTGATCGCCGATATGCCATTTATGACCTACGGCACCACCGAGCAGGCACTGCATAACGTAATACCACTGATGCAGGCCGGTGCCAATATGGTGAAAATTGAAGGCGGTGACTTTTTACTGCCAACCATCAAAGCATTGACCGAACGCGGCGTGCCGGTATGCGCTCACCTGGGGCTTACGCCTCAGTCAGTTCACGTGTTTGGTGGATATAAGCTGCAGGGAAAAACTGAACAGCAGGCCAACCTTATTCTTGAACAAGCCAAAGCTGTGCAAAATGCAGGTGCGCAATTACTGGTGCTGGAATGTATTCCAACAGCACTGGCAGAGCGGATTACCCAGGAGCTGACTATACCGGTTATTGGTATTGGTGCAGGTAATGTTACCGATGGCCAGGTACTGGTTATGCACGATCTGCTGGGAATAAGCAGTGGTTACATTCCTAAGTTTTCAAAAAACTTTCTGCAACAAACCGGCGAAATCCGCAGTGCGGTAAGCCAATATGTTGCGGATGTAAAAAGCGGGGCCTTCCCCGGTAAGGAACACAGTTTCTGATATGAACATCATTAGCAGTATTAATGATCTCAGAGTACAGATCCGGCAATGGCGTCAGGCAGGCGAACGAATTGCATTCGTGCCAACGATGGGTAATCTGCATAACGGCCATTTCCGCCTGGTAGATATTGCCCGTCAGCATGCTGACCGGGTAATTGTCAGTATTTTCGTCAACCCGATGCAATTTGGTGCCAACGAGGATCTGGATAACTACCCCAGAACACTGGAACAGGATTGTGCCGGTTTAATTGCGCATGGCGCGGATGCCGTATTCACGCCAACACCAGACATGATGTACCCACGTGGCCTGGATGTGCAAACCTATGTCGAAGTTCCATTACTGGGCGACCGGCATTGCGGACAAAGCCGCACTGGCCATTTCCGTGGTGTCAGCACCATCGTTTGCAAACTGTTTAATCTGGTGCAGCCAGATATAGCCTGCTTTGGTCAGAAAGACTACCAGCAACTGGCGATTATCCGCCAGATGGTCACTGATTTATCATTACCCATTGAGATTATTGGTGTACCAACCGAGCGCGCAACAGACGGCCTGGCACTCAGCTCTCGTAATGGCTACCTGACAGCAGAACAACGGGCACAAGCCCCGGCTTTGTACCAGACATTGCAGTGGTTAAAACAACAAATCAATACCGGGCAGCATCACTACCGGCAGTTGGAGCAACAGGCAACTGAACGGCTAAACAACAGTGGTTTTAAAACGGATTATCTGAATATCAGTGATCGTAATACGCTGGAGCCAGTAACCGCTGCCGAACAGCCCAAAGTGATCCTGGCCGCAGCCTATATTGGTAATACCCGGCTGATTGATAATATTGAAGTGTGAATTTGTACCGGCTAAAGTCTGCTTTAGCCGGGTAATATTTACTTGCTCTGCTGGTTATTATTTACCATCCAGATAGCTGCCTCGACTCGCGAACGTAACCCCAGCTTTTTCAGCAGGTGTTTTACATGCACCTTCACTGTGCCATCTGAAATATCCAGCTCTCTGGCAATCACTTTGTTGCTCATGCCTTTGGCAATCAGGCTCAGAATTTCATGTTCACGATTGGTCAGATTATC
Organism: uncultured Pseudoalteromonadaceae bacterium; assembly: GCA_964643585.1. Taxonomy (GTDB): domain Bacteria; phylum Pseudomonadota; class Gammaproteobacteria; order Enterobacterales; family Alteromonadaceae; genus Alishewanella. The sequence continues at coordinate 2,434 of CAZXTH010000250.1, read as the reverse complement.
CAGTTCCGCAGCCGGCTTGGTTGCCGGGCGGCGTAATGCCGTTGCCAGTACCTGTGTTACCGCTTCACTCAGTACCATACGGCCATGTAATGCCCGCTTTATCTGCTCAAGCAATTGCTCCGGGTCCATATCTTTTAGCAAGTAACCATCTGCACCATTACTGATAGCACTGACAACATCTTCATCAGCATCAGACACCGTCAGCATCACAATACGAGAGGTAACACCTTCATCCCGCATTTTTTTCAGCGTCTGTAAGCCATCCATGCCCTGCATGTTTAAATCCAGGATGATCAAATCCGGATCGATCTCTGTCGCCAGTTGCAGCGCATCTTCACCATTACTGGCTTCGGCAATCACGTCCAGATCATCTTCCAGTGCCAGCAGTTGTTTCAGTCCTTTACGTAACAAAGGGTGATCATCAACCAGCATTACTGTCGATTTTTGTTCTGACATCACTATACTCCGGTCTCGCCCCAAACCTGTTGTACGCCAACTGAATTAATCGGCAACAGCCCGCGAACAGGTTTCAGCTTATTTTGTTATTTGTCTATAGTAGGGTATTTGAAACCCTGCTGACACTGCCATGATATAGCTCAAATTATCATCACTAAAAATAACCTTCTGAAATACATAAGCTTTAAGTTAAAAATACCACCTTATAGGTACTCCGTATTAACCCGAAACACCCTGCGCTCTATCTCTGAGGCGACATTGCCGCTGTTCCCGATAAGGGTCATAGTCACCACATGAAAAATACCTGTTCTGATACACATGCCTGCACATACTCCTTCAGCCGCCAGCAGCTGGCTTAATACCGGATACCTGCTCTGTAGCTTTACGCTATGGCTGTACTGGAGTGTGATTACCGTACAAATGCTGAATCTGGGGTTTGCTTTCTCAGTTACCGAACTGTATTCATTGCTAGCGATTGCAGGTTTATCAGGGGCGGTACTCCAGATTCCGGCAGGCTATTTCACGGCTCTGTTTGGCTGTCGCAATGCAACGTTAATTACCACCTTACTGTTGTTACTGCCCTGTTGTGGCGCTGCCATTGCGCTGCAATATCCGGCATTGCCGCTATGGTGTTTTCAGTTACTGGCGTTGTTATCCGGCTTAGGCGGAGCCAACATTATGGTTGCACTGACAAACAGCCGGGAAATTACGCCCCATCATCCACTGGCGGCACAGGAGCAAGTGCTGGGATTAGGCCAGTTAGGTATCAGTCTCGCCCAGCTGGCAGGGCCGTTATTAATGGGGATCACGCTATTTGCCGTATTCGGCGAGCCGCAGATACTGCAACAGAGCAGCGGTAATTTGCTGACAACCATTCAGGCCGGCCAGTTGCTGTGGTTGCACAATGCCAGCAGCTTTTGGGGCATCGTCCTGTTACTGCTGGCCATCGTTATAGCCGTAAAACTGAAAAATCCGTTACAGCAAACGTCTGCGCCATCATTCAGCTATAGCCTGTGCTGGATTATGTTACTACTGGCATTATCAATACTGCCGGTGGCCGCCGGTTTATGGCTATTACTGGCAGATCATTTTTCACTGTCAGCCAATCTGGTGCTGGCACTGATTCTACTGACAACGCTCTTTGTATTAAGAATTATCCCCGGCCCACTGCAACCGCTGCTAGAACAACAATACAGCGCGCTGAACAGTAAACATTGCTGGGTGATCTGTGTATTGTATGCTGCCATTTTCGGCTCATTGCTGGGCTTTTCCGCCGCTATGCCATTAACGCTGAAAGTTATTTTTGGCTACAGCCAGTTGACCGCTTCAACACTAAGCCTGAATGCCAATGCTCCTTCAGCCCTGACCTATTCCTGGCTGCTGCCATTTACCGCAGTATTGCTGTATCCCTCCGGTAGTTGGCTCAGTGTACGCTGGGGTAGTGCCAGAGTGATTCAGGTTTGTCTGGTATTCATGCTGCTAGCAATGCTGACTGCCGCCGGGTATCTGCATCAGGCGGCAAGTAGTGCCCAACCGGAACAGTATTTTTTGCCTTTTTTACTGTGCTTTATTGTGGTCATGGCAGGCAGTGGTCTGGCAAACAGCGCTTGCCTGTTACTGATCTACCGGGTATTTCCGGTCAGTATGCGTACTTCGGTACTGCATAACTGCATGGCGGTGGCGGCATTAGGAGCGTTCTATATTCCGCATTTGCTGTCGCTGTATCTAGCACAGCAGAAACCGGCCAATGCTTTGGTTAACTTTGCGTTTTTTTATTTGCTCTGCCTGTTCCTGAATGGTTTTTTCTACCTGCGTAAAAAAGGTGAGTTTTATAACCCCTAGAAGTGCTTGGGACATGCTTTTAATATCGCAAGCCGGAAGCTGTCAGAACCTGTCTCCGATCTCGCGAACGAAGGTTATGCCAGGCAAAAACAGGTGACAACCGAAGGTTGAACGTACTTTAGTACGGCCCGTAAGG
>CAZXTH010000249.1:0-5518 GCA_964643585.1 uncultured Pseudoalteromonadaceae bacterium | reverse complement strand
CCGCTTCCGGAATAGAGCCATGGGCTGTCATCAGCACCACAGGTAACCCCTGATAACGTTTGGCAATTTCGTCGAACAGACTCATCCCGTCCAAGCCAGGCATCCGTAAATCGCTGAGCACCACATCCACGCTCTGCTTGCCAAGCATAGTCAGAGCCGTTTCTGCCGAGTCAGCACTTAATACCTGATAGCCTTCACCTTCCAGCCGTAAAGTCAGCAAACGCAGCAGGCTGGGATCATCATCGACAAGCAATAAACGGGGATTAGGGCTGGCCATTGCTGTTGTTATCCTCTTTATTTACCGGCTGATTCAGCTGCGCCTCAATTTGCGTTAACGCATCAATTTTTTTCTGCAGCTCACGATTGGTTTTCTGCAACCGTTCAAGATTATCATGCTGCTGGGCGTTCAGGCGGGTTAGCGCGCTGACGGCAGATTCTGCTTCCAGCAATTTCTGGTTAAATAGAATATCCCAGCTAAACAGTGCTGCCAGCCCCGGAGGCAAAGCCGCCAGCTGATCTGACAGCTGCATCTGTACACGTAAGCGGGTCAGATAAGGTGTGTCGGGGTGCAGATTAAGCAGTACCTTTTTCAGCGCAATAACATCATCTGTTGTCGGTTTAGCATTCAGCACTTCCCGTTCATGGGCAAGATTGTTCAGCAACGCCGTACGGTAATTTATCCATGCCTGAATAGTAGCGGGGTCATCTGCTATAGTCAGCGGGGTTTCTGCCTGCTCAGGTTCATCGGGTTCTGCCGGCAATTCTGGCTGCGGCTCAGCAATTATCACCGGTTCAGGTTCAGGCTGAACAGGCTGTAATGTCTGACAACCGGCTAATCCCAGAATAACCAGTGCGGTTAATACGCTTCTCATACCCCTTTTTCCTCTAATAACGGCAGCCGGATTCTGATACATACATCGGCATAAACAACATCAGTAATTTCTGCATGCCCCCCCAGCAGACGGGCACAGTCAGCAACAATCGATAAACCAAGCCCCGACCCCTGAACCGCATCAAAACGTGGTGTGGTACCTCGCTGAAATGGTTCGAACAGTTTATCACGTAATGCGGTTGGGATGGGCGTACCATTATTGGCAACATCCAGCATCAGCATATGATCCCGCTGATACAAATTAACCCATACCGGGCTTCCCTGGGCACCATAAGCCTGAGCATTGTTGATCAGGTTATCCAGAATCCGCCGGAACAATGTTGCATCGGTAAAAATGGCACTGACCTGACAATTCAACTCTATCTTTTGCTGCCGTTGCTGTAACGATAACGCATGATCGTTAAAACATTCCTGCAATAGCTTCTGTGGTACATGCCAGGCCAGTTCAGGCTTTGCTTGTTGCAGCAAACGGTTATAATCCAGCAGCTGTTCTGTCAGTTGACTCAGCCGGTCAGCACTACCATTGAGTAAACTGACCACTTCCAGCTGTTGTTCGTTCAATGGGCCGACTAATTGTTCACTCAGCAGCGCACAACCTTCACGGATACTCGACAATGGTGTTTTCAGTTCATGCGAGGCATGGCGCAGTAAAATCAGCCGTAATGCTTCCAGTTGCTGCAAACGGGAACTAAGCCAGCGTAGCTGCTCTCCTAATTCAGTCAGCTCACGTGGCCCCTGAACCTTATCATCCGGAAACTGATGCTGCTGCTGACCAATAGCCCGAATCATCTTATCCAGTTTCTGTACCGGAGCCGTAATCCGCCCCGATGCCCACAGCACCATCAGCAAGGTCAGCAATACCAGTGCAACTGTCTGCCAGGCTAATTGCTGCTGCGCCGACACCACATAACTCTGTTGTTGTTGCAGGTTCTGTTCAAGCCGTAGCCAAACTTCCTGCGTCAGCTGTTGCTGCTGTAGCCGTACCTGTTGTACTAATGGCTCCAGCTCATCACTTTTCATCTGTTCAAAGCCATCCAGCAACAGTAATAAATCTTGCTGCTGTTGCCGGCATAACTGAGTATCGGTAAGGTTGTAGCAAACCTGCTGTAATAACTGCTGGTAATTACTGATATGCGTACGGGCCACCCGGCCCAGCGCTTCGGTCTTAACCACTGCATATTGCCTGACGGCCCGCTCAATATCGACCACCAGGTTCTGCATATTTTCAGCCCGCCGCACACTCGACACCGAGCGCTCAGCTTCAGAAATCGCATACTGGCTCAGGCCGCTCAACGAGCGATGGCTCTGCCACATCAGCACAGCTACCGGAATCAATGCCAGCAGAAAGCTGAGCAGAACCAGTTGACGTAACGAAGCAGTCTGAATAGAAAAACGCATAAGTATTATCGGAAATAACCAGGAAGAACTTTTAGCATAACGTTTTTTCCTCTGTTGCTCCACTGAGAGCCTGCCAAACTGCAGGCAAAAAAAAGGCCAGTGGGGTACTGGCCTGCAAGGTTTCAGCAAAACGCTGAACTCATGGGATCGTCACAAAAAACATCGTTACAGAAAACATTGATACAAAAAGCGTTGTCACAAAATTAAGGGCTTACTCTTACCACCTGATACGCTGGCTGCTCTGCAGAGTTAGCTGCAACCTTGCTTGTAGCACGCGCAGCTTGCTGCTCCCAGGCGATAACGCTTTCGTTATCCAGATTTACCCGGCGTAACATAGTAAAAAACACCGCCATATTCGCTACTAAAAACAACACTACAACTGTTAAGAAAAGGTCCATAACCTACCTCCAAATCGCATCAGCTCTCTGATGCTTTGCTACGCGGCTGACCCTAAGAGAATGTCGGAAAGGCAACTTTGGCAGCTTTTGCGACATTCTCCTTCAGCTCCGGTTACAGTAGGTTATTCAATAGCTGTGCCAACTTTTATTTAAATCTAAAAATCAATAACTTAAATAAAATTAAAGGCAAGGAAAGTACAAGGTAGGATTAAAGCTGTCTCCATTTAGCAACAGCTTAAATGAGCTTAAACTGAATTCTTTATTTTACAATGACTTACAATGTATGCTTTTTGCGACACACATTGTAAGCAAATGATTTAAATCAGATAAAGCCATATTTGCTGGCTACGCGGTCAAAATATTGCAGGCACAACTTGGCATATTCACGTTTTTCAACATAACTGCCCGGGAAAAAGCTCTTTTTAAAGCCATAAGCCACCATATCTTTCAGGCGCTTAAGGGGAATATCAAAATGGTCCAGTGCCAGTTGGTACTCTTTACTGACCGTCGTATCAGACACCAGCCGGTTATCGGTACAAATTACGGTCGCAATACGGCTTTCCAGCATATCTTTAAATTTATGCTGCCGGATATCGGTTAATGCAGGGTTAGTTTGCAAATTGCTGGTCAGGCATACTTCTATCGCAATGCGTTTATCCGCAATATAAGAAGCCAGATCCCGGATATATTTTTGCTTATCTCTGATTGCCGGATCCTGAATCATTTCAGGAATAAACATTGAATAGCCATGCCCTATACGATCGGCATAGCATTCTGTAATCGCTTCAAACACACTTTCTGCACCGTAAGCTTCACCGGCATGCAATGTTTTCAGCAAAAAATGCTGATGAGCATATTCGTACACTTCCTTAAATTTTCCGGCCGGATAACCAGATTCCTGCCCGGCCAGGTCCAAACCGACAATGGGTATACCTTCTTCATCACGTAAACGCACGCTGGCCCGTACCAGCTCCATTGCCGCCAGCCGGATCACCTCTATTGGTTCAAAATCCCGCATCAGCTGAAACAGGTTAGTGTAATAAGGAGAAAACCCCTTATCGCCAAACATCCGCATCACACAGTTAATAATGCCGTAAGCGAAAGGCGGCTTTTCGCCGCTCAGCACCGCTACGCTTTGGTTATATTGCTGTTCGGCCCGTTTCAACCCGTTATTTACCGCATGCATCACCCGGTCAAAATCAATTCCCCGGCCGACATCGGTTAACAGCTGTGGCGCAAACCGCACTTCAATGTAATTAACACCTTCAGCCTGATTGTCCAGCGCCAGCTCATAAGCAGCCTGCTCCAGATTTTCCATATCACGTAATACTGCACAGGTGTACTGGAAACAATGCAGGTACTCACCCAGATTCTGGTATTTCTCTTTAAATACCAGCTCTTTTAGCCCGGCAACACTACCAGAAGGTAAAGATGTGCCAGTACGCTTTGCCATATCTATCAGACTAGCCAGCCGCAAGCTGCCATCCAGATGCAAATGCAGATCAGATTTCGGCATTTCTTTTATAAAATCGGCAGAATAACGCGGCATACAAAGTCCTTACATGGCACAGAAATGATTCTGTAACAGTTTACCGCAAAATCGCTGCCGGACACGAAAAGGTTTGTGCTCCCGCCCGCGGAAAGAGTAAGGTATCGGCAAAAAATCCGGGGAACGATTGATGAAGCACTACCTTAGCATTCTTCTGTTACTCAGCAGTTTTAACCTGCTGGCCAAAGACCCTTTCTTTAGCCAGGGGCGTCAGTTACAACATGCCAGTGATTTTGCAGTATTAGCTTCACGGGAGCGGGTAGCTCCTGAAAACCGGATTCTGACAGAGCGCCTGGAGCAACTGTTGCCGCAACTGATGGCAGAAGCCAAACTGGATATGTGGCTGGTGATTAACCGCGAATATGCAGAAGATCCGGTTTATTTCACCCTGGTTCCCCAACCAACATTTGCCGCCCGCCGTACCACTATGCTGGTGTTTCACCGCCAGGCCGATGGCCAGGTTGAGCGCTTGTCAGTAAACCGCTACCCGCTGGGAAGCCCTTATCAGACAGCCTGGGCCGGTGGAAACCTCAACGAGCAGTGGCAAGCTCTGGCCGCTCAGATAGTGCAGCGTAACCCCCAACGCATAGGGGTAAATATTTCCGGCCACTGGCCTGTTGCAGATGGCCTGACCCATAGCCTCTATAACCAGCTGACATCTGTGCTGCCACCGGAGTACAGCAGTCGTCTGGTTTCTGCAGAAAACCTTGTTATACGCTGGCTGGAACAGCGAACCGCCAGTGAACTGGATATTTATCCGCATATCGTCAGTCTGGCACGGGCAGTGATTGCTGAAGCATTCAGTGCGGCAGTCATCACACCCGGTATAACAACAACCGATGATGTTGCCTGGTATATCCGTGAACGGTTTGACAAACTCAACCTGCCAGTCTGGTTTATGCCGTATGTTAACCTGCAACGCCCCGGCGTCGAATGCCTGGCAGAGGCCGCTTTCTGTGGTATCAATGGGATTATTCAACGCGGTGATGTTCTGCACACTGATGTCGGTATCTGTTACCTGAAACTCTGTACCGACACGCAGGAAATGGCTTATATGCTGCGTAACGGCGAAGAAGATGCCCCAGCAGGCCTTAAAGCGGCACTGGCAACAGGTAACCGCTGGCAGGATCTGCTAACCGCAGAATTTAAAACCGGCCGCAGTGGTAACGATATTTTGGCCGCAACCATTAAGGCCAGTAAAAAACGCAACATCATAAGCACCACCTACTCACATCCGCTGAGTTTTGTTCGCCATGCACCAGCCAATCATCGGGCCTGGTG
>CAZXTH010000248.1:0-5523 GCA_964643585.1 uncultured Pseudoalteromonadaceae bacterium | reverse complement strand
GCCGCTGATATCATGCCACTGAACGTCAGCCGGCACCTGCGCCCGGCCATTAGGCTGATATCCCTGCCGTCCTTGTTGGGTAATAACACCGGCAACATCCAGCGTTGAAACCGGCTTACTGGTGGCAACCCCCAGCCGCTGTTCATTGGTTAAAGTCAGCAGCGGCGTATCCGCCGCCGGTTTAAACTGCAACGCATTACTGCGCTCATCAAAGCTGAGTGACCAGAGCGGTTGCTGGTTCAGGTTATCGCGGAAAAAGCTCAGTAAGCGGGTATTATTACCCAGTACAGTAATTTCAAACCCATTCTGGGCAGATTTGTCAAAGCCGTCTTCGAGAGTATTCAGCGACGAATCGATCAGATCGGCAAATTCCCGGGCTGAGGGTATGGCGCCTTCCCGGAAAAACTGCTTCAGGGTATTACGGTTACGTTTAGCCATGCTGTTTTCCCTGCCCGATGATAAAAGTCTGACCGATTTCCAGCTCACCGACTCCGGTCACCTCCGGCTGTACCGGCCTGACATCGGCCAGTAATTGCAACGCATGTTGCCGCACCGGGGTCAGCAGGTTCCACGGACGTTGCGGGTGCAGTACCAGCTCTCGATCTTCTGCCGCGCTGTCACGCAATTGATACTGACGGTTGCCATATTCACTGATATGCAGCACAGAAAAGTCTGTGACAAAATCGACATAAGGCAACTGCCGCACAAACGACAGTAATAATTGCGGCCGCAGTTGCCAGCCAAACTGTGCTGCCATACCACTGTTATGCCACGGACACAGATAATCAGATAATGCCTGCTGTAGTTGCCGTAAACCGTCACCACTGTGTAAAGCACTATGCATCTTAACGGCACAACGCACCTGTAGCCGTTCAAACCCCGGATTTGACACCTCTATCCGGGCAAAAGGCGACGCAATTCCGGCCACAAACTGCCGGATCTCGCGAAGTAACTGACCACTGACCAACACCCGTTCACAGCTGTCGTGCTGGCAGAGCGAAGGCTGCCCCAGCACGACCAGCAGCAAACGACCGCTCTGCAATTTCAGCTGGCCGGGTGCTGACGAATCATCATCTACAGAGGCATTGGCAAAACACTTCACTTTTGCCAGTTGCGGAAATGCCTGCAGCACCAGACGTTCATAGTCCCAGGCGGTACAGGCACGCTGTTTATGGCTTAACCGCTCTGCAATACGTTGCCGTCGTTGCCCCGGCTGTTGAGTTGCCTGCCCGCTCCGGGCTGGCAGCACAGCAGCAACAGCCGCGTTCAGCGTACCACCCTGCAACTGCCAGCCGGCGGCATCGGGTATAGCTATCGTTTCTAAGCCGCCGGTAGCCATACTATTGTTCTCTGCCCTGACCTGCACCGCATTCGGCAGCACCCGGTGCACATTGCCGTAACGCCGGCTATGCTCCGGGCTGCAAATTCGCAGCCAGCCTGAACCTGATGGCATCAGCTGATGCTGTAAGGAAAGTGCCTGTGGCAACTGCAGCAATACCTGCCCCGGGCACGTCAGGCCCCGGGTACTGTCCGCCAGCACCGCCTGCGCCGGCAGAGCATGCCAGACATCGTGGTGCAGATAGTGCCAGCTAAGCCTGTTTTCAGGTACGCTGTTACTGCTGCCCCGGGCCGGGTCAATATCGAATAACAGACTCAGCAAACCGGCACTGACATCCCCCTGTAAGCCAATAAACAGATAAGCCTGATGGCTAAAAACCGGCAGCAATCTTAATGACTGCCGCCGGGTAGCGGGATAGCTCTGGCGCTGGCCAAACGGATACAATTGATACAACCGTTCCTGACTACCGGGTTGGGGATCCCGCCCCGGATAGAGATCACAGCTGGCCTGGTAACTGGCGCTGATCAGTGCAATCTTAGGTACATAAGGCGCATTAGGCTGAGGTTTAGCTTTTTTATGGCGGGCGTTATACAGCACGGTTTCACTTAAGGCAGTACCGTACCGCTGATGGCCAAAAGCCATCGCCGGGTGTGACAGCGCTAACCGGAAAAAGCCACTGCTGTCCGATGGCTGATAAGGTCGCTGCGCCTGAGCCGCCGTTAAGCTGTAATCGTTGATATTTTCAAAGCATAAACGGGTTGTCGGCAGCAGCCGTTCCGTACCCTTTTCACTGCTGAAAAGCCTGAAAGCACTGCCTTGTTGCTGTTCAGCCAGCGGCTGCCATTTACCCTCTTTAAGCAATGCTGCCGCGGCTTTAAAACTGCCGTTGCTAATGTCTTCACCATAGCCTGCGTAATAGCCGGTAAAACCACTATTGTCAGCCGGTAATTCGGCCCATTGCAGTTGCAATTCAAGCCGCTGCAGTTTTTTCTGCTGCCAGTCCGGGTGATTAAACAGCAGATAATGCCCCTGCAACGGTACCGGGCCAAATGGCCAGAAGGGCTGGGTGTTATCCAGCGGCCCAAGCTGATTACTCAGCACCAGTTGTCTGGCATCGGTGACATTCACACTAAGATGGCAATGTATCAGGTCAAACCGACTAAGCAGAGAATAGGCACAAAGCCGGGATCTGGGGTTTAACAGCAGCTGTAACGCGGGTTGACTGTCTGCTGTAATCCCACAGACTGCGGCAAAACTGCTATTGAGTTTCAGCCGTAACCGCAGACCGGGCTGATCGGTACCCAGCGGCTGAATACGACAAACAGGTACGGCGACATAACCTGCCGCCGTGGAAATGCTGACAGAAAACATCTCTGCACAATAGCGGTCAAACACCGTCAGCCGGTCATCCATAATCAGGCTTTTCATGCCCGCTACCCGGTGCAATGCTCCCTGCCGCAGGGCCAGCATATTGGCTTTTTCCAGTAACTGCTGGCGTTCATCCTGTGTGATTAGCTCGTTGCCACCCAGTAAATGATAACTGAACAGCATACCGAATAACCGGCAAAAACTATCCAGATCGGTACAACGCTCTGCCTGTTGCAGCAACACCTGCAGATAAACCGGTAACCAGCGCTGCTGGGGAGATAATGCCGGCAACTGTGGCAACTTCAGCGCCAGGGCGTTGATATCAGTATCGGTATAGGGTGCTGCCGTCTGGGGCAAAGTACGCTGTATTCTGACAACGGCTTGCTCTAAACGCTGTGGCCATTCAAGCTCCTGCTGCAAAATAGCCGTTAGCCTGACAGCCAGATCATCTGCCGGAGCCAGTGCCAGTTGTAATTCAATGTCACGCTCTCCCTCACTCAGCGTTAAGGTTGGAGAACTTAGCGTAAAGCCGGGCACCCGTTCAGTGTCATCATCGGCGACAAATAAAGGCCTGGCCGTTTCCGGTATGCCTGTACCGGCCATACTGTAAATGCGGCTGACAAAACCCAGTTCGCATTCAGGTGAAATACGCCGGCTATGAAGTAAACTGAAATGGTACAGCTGGCTGACCTGCACATCCCGCAATGACTGTGGAGCAATACTGCTGAACAGCTGTGGCTTGCCATCCCCACCTTTACCGGCACTGAAGCGGCTGTGCTGAGGCAGCGTCTGGCCAGCTTGTCCGGCAGTTAAACGCAAACTAAGCCAGAAAGCCGCAGCCTGTCCGGATTGCCATGACATCTTCAGGCACTCATCGTAATAAAAGGCCTGATGACGGGCAGTTAATGTATTCAGTTGCTGCTGACCGGGTTGCAGTAATTTTAAAAACGTCAGCAGTAATGCCAATGCCGGTTCGTTGTGACCCGACAGCATCAGCTTGTGTAACTGGCTCGCTGTTTCCTGCTGCAGATACCGGCAAAGCTGTACTACTGCGCTGAAAGCGCGCTGTAATGCCTGCCCGGCAGGCAGTGACGCCACAGTATATTCCGGCAATGGAAAATACGATTTCAGCTTTGCCAGTTGCGGGCTTTTTTCAGCCAGTACGGTTAACGGCGTTGCCAGCTGGCTCTGCCAGCGGCTGGCTAATTTATCCGCCAACAGCAATGCCGCAGATGACCCGGCTGCCACCAGTTGCTGATACCACTGTATCCCTTGCTCCAGTAAGGTCAGCAGAAAGTTCAGCTGACGCCGGCTGCCTTGCTGCTGTAATGCAGCCCAGTTGCGCTGCAATCGCTGGGTATCCGTTGCAGCAATTTGTGCCAGCACGACCAGTTCGCTGTTATAAAACAGTTTGTGCCAGCTATCGTCCCCGGTGTCATCCCGGCTGCTGAATTTCAGGTTTTTCGCCAGTGAGGCTACCAGGCTCAACAGTTGCTCAGTGCTCAGATCATCAGGCTTAAAATAAGCGGGGTCCAGCGCAGTATAACGCTGGCTACCCTGTGCCGTGCCATCAGTTTTAAACTGGGCTGGCCATTGTGTATAAGGATATAGCCGGCGGCTCACAGACGAACCTCTGTGCCTTCCAGCAGATAAAACGGATACACCATATTGTGACGGCTATTGGTACCGCGGATTTGATAGTCCAGCTGTATTCTTAAGATACCGTCATGTAATCTGGTCAGGTCCGGATTAACCGCCAGCAAATGTACTCTGGGCTCATAAAACAACACCGCATGCTGTATGGCTGCGGTAATATTGGCCAGCGCATGTTCGTCCAGCGTACTGAAGACATAAGGATGAAGATTGCAACCATAATCTGGTTGCATCAGACGCTCACCCGGGCGGGTCGCAAATAAAATCCGCAGGCTTTGCTCAATTTCCTGCTGGTCTGTCACCATCAGACAGCTGCCATGCTGCTGGCTGAATGCCGGTGGAAAAGCCCAGCCGACGCCCAGAAAAGCATTGTCCGGTTGCTCTGCACTCACCTTCAGCCTCCTATCATGACGGTAAACTCACCCAGTACAATACTGCCGCCATGGGCACAGCTGTCTCCCATTCTGGCTGCGGGTTTGCCACCAATCATCACCGTTGCAGATCCTTTAATAATGCTGTCAGGCGGTCCGACACAGACACAATTGTCACCCAGTACTGCAGCAGGCAGTTTTCCGATCAGTACGGTTGGCACGCCGGGGCCCATCACCGGCCCTCCGACATGAGGAATGGGCGGCAGGCCGGGAGTTTGCATCGGGCACACGTGCATATCAGTAAGCCGGGCGGCAGGTGGCATTTGTCTCTCCTTAGTTAATCATGACCATGGCGCCTTTGACCGTCGTCTGGCCACTGGCTGATAACTCTGCACTGGCATTCCCTTTGGCAGTAAAGCTGACGTTTGCCTGCTGGCTGATATTCAGCCCCTGGGTTTTCACATCAGCCTGAGCTGCCACTTCAACTTTGTTTACTGCCTGCAGGCTGATTTTGCCCTTTGCACTGATGCTGATGTCTTTGGGGCTGTCGAGCAGAATACCGCTGTCGGATAACTGAACTTTGTTGCCATTCTGGTCCTGCAACAGAATCGATTTGGTATCATCGTCCAGCACCGCTTTATTGCCATCGGGAGTGAAAATACTGATCTTTTTCTTTTCTTCGTCGTATTCCAGCGTCAGTTTGCTGCGGCTGACAAAGGCTTTAATGGTGTTTTCAGCTGCGGGGTCATAAGGCAGTGTATACAGTAGTAAGAACAAACCGCCTTATGACCC
>CAZXTH010000247.1:4087-5531 GCA_964643585.1 uncultured Pseudoalteromonadaceae bacterium | reverse complement strand
TGAGCCACCTGCTGGTGGGCTCTGAAGGCTGTCTGGGGTTTATCAGCTCTGTCACCTATCACACTGTACCTGAACACCCTTTTAAAGCCAGTGCGTTGATGGTATTTCGCGATGTCGAAAGCTGCTGTAACGCCGTGATTACACTAAAAACCCAGCCGGTTTCAGCAGTAGAGTTGCTCGATCGCCGTAGTTTGCGTTCTGTACAGGATAAACCGGGCATGCCAGCCTGGGTCGCAGAGTTGTCAGAAACGGCCTGCGCGTTGTTGATTGAATCACGCTCTGCCAGCCAGACTCTGCTGCATGAGCAACTGGCACAGATTACGGCAGCTTTGCAGCACTATCCGCTGGAGCAACAAGTCGCATTCAGTGAAGACCCGGTTGTTTATAACCAGCTCTGGGCTATCCGTAAAGGCACTTTCCCGGCTGTTGGCGCAGTGCGTGAAACCGGTACTACGGTCATTATTGAAGATGTGACCTTTCCGATTGAACAACTGGCAGAGGGGGTTAACCGTTTACTGGCGTTGTTCGATAAACACCATTATCACGAAGCGATTATTTTTGGCCATGCGCTGGAAGGTAACCTGCATTTTGTGTTTACCCAAGGCTTTGATGACCCGGCACAGGTTAGTCGTTACGATGCTTTTATGCAGGATATTGCTCAGCTGGTTGCTGTTGAGTTTGGCGGTTCCCTGAAAGCCGAGCATGGCACCGGCCGTAATATGGCACCTTTTGTTGAACTGGAATGGGGCACGGATGCTTACCAACTGATGTGGCAGATAAAACGTTTGCTGGATCCGAAAGGCATTCTGAATCCGGACGTTGTACTCAGCACCAATTCGCAGTTGCATCTGCAAAACCTTAAACCCTTGCCAGCAGCCAATGAGCTGGTTGATAAATGTATAGAGTGTGGTTTCTGTGAGCCGGTATGCCCGTCACGTAAGTTAACACTTACGCCGCGGCAACGTATTGTTACCCAACGGGAGATCAGCCGTCTTAAAGCGTCTGGTAAACAACCGCAGCGTTTAAAAACACTGGAAGCGGCCTATCAGTACCAGGGCAACGATACCTGTGCCGCCTGTGGCATGTGCAGCACCGCCTGCCCGGTTGGCATTAATACCGGTGATTTAACCCGTCAGTTACGTGCTGAGGTAAACAAAAAAGCGCAACCCGTTGCAGGCTGGATTGCCCGGCATTTCTCTGCAATGGCCCTGATCAGCCGGATTGGGTTACGCTCTGCCAACCTGTTACACCGTATCGTGGGTAGCCGCAATATGCGGACTTTTACCGGCGGATTACGGCGATTATCGGGTAACCGCTTACCATTATGGACAGAAGCCATGCCTAAAGCTGCCAGGTTACCTGCGCTATCTGTGTTTGAGGCTGGGGCTAAAACGGTGGTTTATCTGCCCAGTTGTGCCGGGCGCAATATGGGGCCAAAGCAAGG
>CAZXTH010000247.1:1332-4077 GCA_964643585.1 uncultured Pseudoalteromonadaceae bacterium | reverse complement strand
CTGGAAAAAGCCGGGTATCAGGTGATCTTTCCGGAGAAACTCGGCAACCTGTGCTGTGGTATGCCGTTTCAGTCTAAAGGGCAGTTTAGCGCTGCCAATAGCAAGTTAACTGAGCTGGAACAGCAACTGCTTGCTGCAACAGATAATGGCCGTATTCCGGTCTACTCTGATACCAGTCCGTGTAGCCTGACGATGAAAGGCAAGCTTGATCCGCGCCTGACGGTGTACGACAGTATTGATTTTCTGGCAGACCATGTATTGCCTAAGTTAAAGATTACACCGCAAACCGAGCCGGTTGCCCTGCATATTACCTGTAGCGCCAGCCGGTTGGGACAAGGGCCTAAACTACGCCAGCTGGCCAATGCCTGCAGTCAGCAGGTGGTTGTGCCTGAGCAGATCAGTTGCTGTGGTTTTGCGGGTGATAAAGGACTATTGCTGCCAGAACTTAATGCTTCGGCTTTAAGCACATTGAAAAATCAGGTTAGCGGGTGCTCACAAGGTATCAGCACCAGCCGCACCTGTGAAATCGGGCTAACAACGCATAGTGGCATTGAGTACCGGCACATTGTTTATTTGCTGGATGCGGTAAGTTAGAGGCAGGTAATTACAGGTAATAATAAAAAGGTACTGTGCTGCGAGTGCACAGTACCCGTAATGGCGATTACAGCTGTTTTAAAAATTCTTCAGATAACTTCAGCTCATCATTCAAGTTAACTCTGACGCCTCTGTCCAGAATGTTCTGGGCGATTTGCTTGGCTTCATCCAGAGAATGCATTGCCGCCGTACCGCACTGGTAAATATTCAGCTCAGGAATGTCCTGCTGTTTCTGAACGTGTAATACATCACGCATTGCATCTTGCCATGC
This sequence comes from uncultured Pseudoalteromonadaceae bacterium, assembly GCA_964643585.1. Classification (GTDB taxonomy): domain Bacteria; phylum Pseudomonadota; class Gammaproteobacteria; order Enterobacterales; family Alteromonadaceae; genus Alishewanella. Next base: position 3,212 of record CAZXTH010000247.1, on the reverse strand, counting down.
TGTAGCAACACGCTGTTCATCCGGTGTGCCGATTAAGCTCATATAAAAGCCGGTACGGCAACCCATAGGGGAGATATCAATAATCTCAACGCCTTGCCCGTTCAGATGATCACGCATAAAACCGGCAAACAGGTGCTCCAGCGTGTGAATACCTTTTTCTGACAGGATTTCTTCGTTCGGTACGCAAAAGCGTAAATCGAATACGGTAATGGCATCACCTTTTGGCGTATTCATCTTTTTGGCTACCCGTACGGCAGGGGCTTTCATGATGGTATGGTCTACGGTAAAACTGTCGAGTAATGGCATAACGGGTAACCTGTATTGGTATTTTGAATATGGGTTATTATAGCCAGCAGATGCCACAGAAGTTAACCGCTTTTCCTTGTTATGTGATGATATCTTGCTAAAGGTGGTCGCTATTATTTTCCGCTTGCTTTCTATGTAATGGCCAGCAACTAAAATTGAATGTACTTAGCGGCGGCTATCAGTCAGCATTTTTACTGCCAATGCGGCTAGTACCGTTCCCATTAACCAGCGCTGGAGCCTGAGCCAAACAGGCTTTCCTGTCAGGAATATGGCTATTGAACCTGCCATAACAACAATTACGGCATTTACGCTAACGCTGATGATAATCTGCACCAAACCGAGCAGTAGTGATTGCAACAGAATATTGTCATGATTTTCACTTATAAACTGCGGTAACAGCGACAAATACATAATGGCAATTTTAGGATTAAGAATATTTGTAATAAAGCCCATCATAAAGAGTTTCTGCGGGCTGTCTTCAGGCAGTGCTTCAATCTGAAAAGGAGAGCGGCCGTTGGGTTTTATAGCTTGCCATGCGAGGTATAGCAGATAGGCTGCTCCGGTAATACGGAGCATATCATAGGCATAAGGTACAGCCATCAGTAGCGCTGTAATACCCAGTGCGGCACAAAGCATATAAAAGATGAAACCTGAGGCCACACCCAAGAGAGAGATTAATCCGGCTTTACTGCCTTGCGATATTGAGCGTGAAATCAGGTAAACCATGTTAGGGCCGGGAGTTAATACCATCCCGAGAGCAATAAAACCAAAAGCAACAATACCGGATAACTCGGGCATTTTTTATCTTAAGCAGAGACTGGAAGACTTATATAATAAGCAAGTTATGCTGCCAGTTCCAGACTGGATTATCGGAAATAATCAGGAGTATGACAGTTTGTACACAATGGTTGGTAAAATTTTCTTTTAATAACCTTGAATCAAATAGGGCTAATCCCCATAAACCCGTCACATAGGTTTTAATTGTTCAGATTTAAGGTGGAGAGCAGTTATGGGCAGAATTATTGGTATCGACTTAGGTACAACAAACTCTTGTGTGGCAGTGTTAGATGGTGACAAACCTCGCGTATTAGAAAATGCCGAAGGTACACGTACTACACCTTCTATTATCGCTTATGCTGATGATGGCGAAGTGTTAGTTGGCCAGCCGGCAAAACGCCAGGCGGTGACTAACCCTAAAAACACGCTGTTTGCTATCAAGCGTTTAATTGGTCGTCGCTTTGAAGATGAAGAAGTTCAGCGTGACATCAAAATTATGCCTTACAGCATTGTAAAAGCAGACAATGGCGATGCCTGGGTTGAAATTAAAGGCAAAAAACTGGCTGCGCCGCAAATTTCTGCGGAAGTGCTGAAAAAGATGAAGAAAACAGCAGAAGATTTCTTAGGTGAAGAAGTGACCGCTGCTGTTATCACTGTGCCTGCGTATTTTAACGATGCGCAGCGTCAGGCAACCAAAGATGCAGGCCGTATTGCTGGTCTGGATGTTAAGCGTATTATCAACGAGCCAACGGCTGCGGCACTGGCCTATGGCCTCGAAGGCAAAAAGGATGAGAAGA
>CAZXTH010000247.1:0-1322 GCA_964643585.1 uncultured Pseudoalteromonadaceae bacterium | reverse complement strand
TAGGTGGTGGTACTTTCGATATCTCTATCATTGAAATTGATGATGTTGATGGCGAGCAAACTTTCGAAGTGTTAGCAACTAACGGTGATACTCACTTAGGTGGTGAAGATTTCGATAACCGTTTAATCAATTATCTGGTTGACGAATTCAAGAAAGAGCAGGGCATTGACCTGCGTAACGACCCGTTAGCAATGCAGCGTTTGAAAGAGTCTGCTGAGAAAGCCAAAATTGAGCTGTCTTCAGCTTCTCAGACTGAAGTTAACCTGCCTTATATCACGGCAGATGCGACAGGTCCTAAGCACTTAAACATTAAAGTGACCCGTGCCAAGCTGGAATCTTTGGTTGAAGATTTAATTCAGCGCACACTGGAGCCACTGAAAAAAGCCATTAGTGATGCTGATCTGAACGTTAATGAAATTAACGAAATCATTCTGGTTGGTGGTCAGACCCGTATGCCTAAAGTTCAGGAAGCGGTAACCGCTTTCTTTGGCAAAGAACCACGTAAAGACGTGAACCCGGACGAAGCTGTTGCAGTGGGAGCAGCGATTCAGGGCGCAGTATTGTCTGGTGATGTAAAAGACGTACTGTTACTGGACGTTACCCCTCTGTCACTGGGTATCGAAACTATGGGTAGCGTAATGACGGCGCTGATTGAGAAAAACACCACGATTCCTACCAAGAAATCACAGGTGTTCTCAACGGCAGATGATAACCAATCTGCAGTAACTATCCATGTGCTGCAAGGTGAGCGTAAACGGGCGTCTGATAACAAATCGTTAGGTCAGTTTAACCTGGAAGGTATTCGTCCGGGCCGCCGTGGCGAGCCACAGATTGAAGTAACCTTCGATCTGGATGCTGATGGTATTCTGCACGTATCTGCTAAAGATAAAGATACCGGCAAAGAGCAGAAGATCACCATTAAAGCTTCTTCAGGTCTGAGCGAGGAAGAGATTCAGGCCATGGTACGTGATGCAGAAGCTCACGCCGAAGAAGACAAAAAGTTCGAAGAGCTGGTTCAGACCCGTAATCAGGCTGATGCGCTGGTACATGCTACCCGTAAACAGTTAGACGAAGCGGGTACTGACTTAGCAGCTAACGACAAGGAAGCAATTGAAAACGCAATCAGTGAGCTGGATAAAGCGATTAAAGGCAATGATAAAGCAGATATAGAAGCTAAATCTCAAGCTCTTATCGAAGCGTCACAGAAGCTGATGGAAGCGGCTCAGGCTAAATCCCAGCAAGGTGGTGGTGCCGAGGCCCAGCAAAGCAATGGCGGTGCTGATGACGTTGTCGATGCAGAGTTTGAAGAAGTTAAAGACGAC
>CAZXTH010000246.1:0-5558 GCA_964643585.1 uncultured Pseudoalteromonadaceae bacterium | reverse complement strand
GGGGAATTGAAACGCATATCCGGCAAGTCATAAAGTATTGTCCACCCGATATGCGCCTGGTACTGATTGGTGTTGATGACAGCGGACAACGCCCGTTGGGTGAATTGGTTCAGACAGAGCTGTATGGCCGGGAGCTTTTTTTTCTGCCGGTAATGCATTGCAATCCGACAGATGTTAATGCTGCTGCCAAATCGCTGTTTCAATCAGTAACCTTACGTTTTTTTATGAATTTTCTGCGTTTCTCCGGCAAGATTCGTAAACTCACACAGGAAATGCCATACAGCTTCGATATCCAGCGTTATGAATTTTCCTGGTTATGCCGGTTGTTTGGTTTCCCTTACGTACTAACGACACATGGTGATGCAGACCCTAATCAGCCAATGGATTCTTTGCTCAGCCGTTACTGGTTTGTACATCGTTTTAATGAGAAACACGCTGTGAAAGCGGCTCGTTATGTCTATTCGGTCAATGAACAACAGACCGCACGCCTGAAGCAGGACTATCCGCAGGCTGCAGCACGAACCGAGTTTATGACAGTGAGTGTGGATGATCAGCTATTTCAGGCTACTCCTTATCTGCATACTGATGGTCCGCTGAAAATTGCCTTTGTTGGCCGGCTCGATACCTTTAAGAGACCAGGCATGATGTTCAGGATTATCGCCGAACTGGCAGCCAGAACAGATGGGCAGGTTGAATTTCACTACGTAGGAGCGGCAGATCCGGAAACCTTTAAAGAATTTCCGGCTATAAAAACGCTGACTACCCGCCATGGTTTTAAACGCTCTGACGAAGTCGCGCAATTATGGCGGGGTTTTCATATGGGGATTGTAACATCCGTATTTGAAGGAATGCCGGTTTATGTTCTTGAAGCGTTATGCGCTGGCAGACCAGTATGTTCAGTGCAGTTGCCACAGCTGAGTCTGGTTATTGAAGAAGGCATCAGTGGTGTGATGCAGTCTGACAATAATGACTCCGAACAGCTGGTACAGCAACTGGCTGATGCCATGCTTGCTCTGTGGCGAAAAATCCGGCAGGGCGAGCTTACTCCCGATGCGGTCAGTGGTTGTGTGGATAAATTTAAAGCCCGCAACCAAATGGCCGTGCTGTTTGAGCGTCACCGCAAGGTGCAGTCCGGGGCGCAGAATAAGGGGTAATACACCCCGGGCGTATTGTTGCTTTGTTATCCGATGTGGTTTTCTCTGCAATACGCCTTCTAACGACAGGACATATCATTATGTTTTCTCGCAGAGATTTTGTAAAAAGCACTCTGGCTCTGGGTGCGGCAGGGATTGTTGCGCCGTCTGTTCTGGCCTGTGAGCCAGATAAAGATCATTTCTTCCGTGCAGCTGGTTATCAGCCAGGGATTGAAGTTGCACCATTACACCAATTAGCTGCTGCTGCCGGAATTCAGTTTGGCAGTGCTTTTGATATGGCTTCGGTAACGGACCCTCAATACGGCGCATTGCTTAAACATCATTGTGCGATGTTGACCACAGATTTTCAGTTCAAATTCTGGACGCTCAGGCCGGCAGAAGACCGTATCAGCTTTGGTCAGGCAGACAGAATTATAGAATTTGCCCGTCAGGCAGGCTTACCAGTACGCGGACACACGCTGATCTGGAATGAATGGAATCCGCCATGGCTGAATGAAGCCAGCGATGAGCGGGTCCGTTACTGGATGCACCGGCATATAGAAGAAGTTATGGGCCGTTATGCCGGGCAATTTCATTCCTGGGATGTGGTTAATGAACCGATGTGGCCTGATCATCGCAGAGACATGGGGCTAAGAGCCGGAGCCTGGCTCAGGGCATTTGGCCCGGCTTATGTAAAACAGGCTTTTGATTTAGCCGCTAAAGCCGATCCTAAAGCCAAACGGGTATTGAATGAAGCCTGGCTTGAGCGGGGGGATCATTGGGGACGGGGCTTACGTAAAGCGTTTCTGCCGTTTATTGATCACCTGCTGCAACAAGGGACTCCTCTGGATGCCATTGGCCTGCAATGCCACCTTGCTCCGGGTAATCTGGCGATGGATGAATTTCTTAAACTGGTTGAGCAACTGAAAGCATGGAAACTGGATGTTTATGTCACTGAGCTGGATGTGAACGACCAGTCTTTTGGCGATGAGCCATTACTACGGGACCAGCAGGTTGCCAGAGTGTATCAGGATTTTCTGACGGAACTCCTGAAAACCAATGCCATCAGTATTGTGCAAACCTGGCAACTGAGTGACAAATACTCTTTTTATCAGGACCGGCAAGAACGTAAGGTTCGGGTGCTGCCTTTTGACAGCTGTATGCGCAAAAAGCCTGCCTATGATGCATTGGCAACTGTATTCAGGCAGGCTGTGGCGAATGGCTGAAAGCTATTATCAGCACATTGCAACGGCCCGGGGGATCAGCATTATTCTGGTCGCTCTGGGCCATGCCTCTTTACTGCCTGACAATAGTCTGGCCGACAGCACTCTGGGCGTTGTCCGGATGCCATTTTTCTTTTTGCTGGCAGGATTGTTCTGCAATTTTCTCGGGCAGGTGCCTGAGCAACTGCAACGAAAAAGTGCCGCGTTACTGAAACCTTACTTTGTTATTTTGCTATTGCTGGGCATTAAACAGTGGGTTGAAGGGGCTGATGCCGGTATGTACCTGAGTGGCGTACTGTATGCGAATGGGCAGACCATTCCATGGACCCCTCTGTGGTTTCTGCCACATCTTTTTCTGCTTTATATGCTGGCTATTCCGGTGTTTCGCTGGTATCAGCAAACAACGCTGTCTTTGGGCAGCAAATTACTGATTGTGGGCTTACAGCTGCTGCTGGGAAGTGTACTACTACAACTGTTACAGCCTGTGTTCAATAATGCCGGGCATCATCTGTTACAGAGCGGTCTGCCCTGGGGGCTGGATTTTCTGCTGATTTCATTTAGCTTTTTTTCTCTGGGATACTTATGTCGTAGCTGGATATTGCACCTCAGGTTCAGTTATCTGCTGTTAGTTGGAAGCCTGCTGCTATTACTTTTGCTGGTTGCTGTAAGCGATGCCCGTTTGGATCTTAACCTGCGCCACTACCAGCCTTATTGGTTTTTACCACTCTTGTCAGTATTGGGGTGCCTGATGTTATTGCAGTTCTCACTGCTATGCAGCCGTATTCCCGTTCTGGCGCCGCTATTGGAATTATGCGGTCGTTATAGTCTTTATATTTTGATTTTTCATGTTTTTATTCAGATGAAGCTGGAACCTAAGCTACCGGCGTCAGTATCTCTGGTACTGAGCATCGCTTTGCCTGTGGTGGCAGGTATTATTATTCGTCATGTTCAATGGTTGCGGGTCTGGTTTGAGCCAGCTGATCGCCGTAAGCAGGTAGTACGTTAATGCTGATTTCCAATACGCTTAAATATTTGCCATCCCAGATTCTGGCGCCATTATCGCAGTTTTTGTCAATTATCCTGTGGACCTACTTCGGAGATGAAAGCCTGATCGGTTACATCACACTGATTACGGCATTTCAGGAATTGTCGATGGCAATGTTCGTCAATTGGTGGATGCATTACTCAATGCGGGAATATGGCGATTTTCGCAAGAGAGGGCAGTTACAGCACTATTGGGGAACCTCTTATGCCATTATTGGCTATTGCTGCTTTCTGATGATTATTGCTTCTTTACTTAATGTGTACTGGTTTGTTGATAGTCAGGCCAGCCCGCAGATTTATCTGCTGGTTGCAGTGTATTCACTGTTCAGGTGTCTGAACAATTTCAATGCGTCTATTGCGTCGCTGGATGCCAGAATTCTGCGCTATTCGGTGCTGACCACTACCGGGCCTTTTGTTGGGCTGTTTATTGGCGTCATGCTGCTTAAATTGTATGGTGCCAACCCGCTTTATCCGTTACTGGGTTATGTTGCCGGAGAAATACTGGCTGCTTTGCTGGTGTACCGGCGTTTACCGTGGCCGGTTTGCTGGAAACCCGATACGGTTATTGTGCGCCAGGCAGTGAAGTACGGATTACCAATGGCTGGTTCGGCACTTTGTGCCTGGCTTATTATCCAATTCCCCCGTTACTTTATTGCTGGCACACTGAGCCTGGAACAGGCCGGATTATTTGCTGTGGGGATAGGGCTGGGTTTACGCATTGCTTCTCTTATTACGATGGCGGTTACCCCGGCAGCTTTACCACTGTTATTTAAAATTGCCCATGAGCAGGGAGAGGAAAAAGCACTGCAGCAGTTGCAGCATAATCTGTTGCTGTTACTGGCTGTTTTACTGCCCGGATTAGCTGGCTTGTATGCGGTATCTCCCTTACTGATTCCTCTGTTGGTAGAGCAGCGGTTTGTTGCTGGTACATTGCTGGTTATGCCCTGGGCTTTACTGGCCGGAGGGATTGAGGCCGTAAAAAATGGCTACCTGAATCATCTGTTCTTTATCAGGAAAAAAACCCGGTTTATTCTGCTGTACGATGCGGTAATGGCTTGTATAACTATTGCTGGCTGTATTGTGCTGGTTGGTATGGCAGGTATACAGGGGGGCGCTATTGCCAGTGCACTGGCACTTGGCTGTGGCGTTTTTTCACTGATTATCTGGCAAGTACTGAGTGGCAATATCCGTTTACCTTATACCGCTATCTTTAAATTACTGGTAGCAGTTGCTCTGATGCTGTTATCAGTAGAGATAGTTAATGATCTGCCGCCGGTATGGTTGCTGGTAGCCCGCATACTGGTTGGTATGGCGAGCTATAGTCTGGCATTACTGCTGTTATTCAGGCAGGAACTGCTGACACTGTGGAAGCAAGGAAAAGGGAGGGGGTATGCTTAGCCGAATGCCTCTGCCAAGTTATCTGCTGTTGTTGCTGGCGGTTATTATCTTATTCGGTTTATCCGGCAATATGCTGTATCAGGCGGGTATTTTTTACGATTCAGCCGGCGGTAATCCGCTACATAAAATTCACCCATCGTTTTACCTGCTGTTTGCTGCATTAGCTTGCTGGGCTTTGCTGTATCAGGGCGGTTGGCAGCAGGTGCTGCTATTGACACAGTTACAAAGCCACTTTGTGCTGCTACTGGCTGCAGCCAGTCTGTTTTGTTATGACATACTGTTATCCCGGCCGTTATCCAGTACTCTGGTTACTTATATCAGTGCTGCTTTTTTCCTGCTGCTACTCAGAAGTTTAAATGCGTCACGCATGCAGGTGCTGAAACAGGTTGTTTTATTCATGCTGGCTGCCAATGCTGTGGTGGGATTGTATGAATATCTGAGTGGCGGATTAATTGTGCCGCTGGTACTAACTGATGTCAGTAGCGGCGATATTATTGATACCAGCGAGTGGGGGCAGGTGCGCTCAGCAGGTTTAATGGGACATCCGCTTACCAGCTCAATGGTCAGTGGTTTCTATCTGGTATGCTATTTTGCCCGCTTATTATTTTCCCGGCCCTCGCTGGCTGAACACCTGACTGCGATATTGGTGATGACTGCGCTGCCGCAATTTGGCGGTCGGGGAGCCTTACTGGCTGCGGTACTTGTTATTCTGCTGATGGTCGGCATCAAATTGCTTCGTATTATGCAGCAGCGTAAAAGT
>CAZXTH010000245.1:3372-5608 GCA_964643585.1 uncultured Pseudoalteromonadaceae bacterium | reverse complement strand
ATATCATCCATCTTCTCTGATAACGCTCTGTATCTTATGCGCCATGTGAAATATTCATTATCTGGCAAAAACAACCTCTGATCCGGCTATTTCAACATAAAATAAACTCAAACCCAGTACATATTCACAATCGGCTGACCAGCCTCCTCCAGATAGCAACTTCTTAATATCAATCTTCGTTTCTATTGCTTGACTAAAAATGTATACATTTTAAAATTAAGCATACAATAAGCCAATCTGTGTGCTGTTATGACCGCCATCAATTCCACGGGGCGTACTCCCTGGTATAAAGATCTGAGTATTTCTGCTGTTACAGCCGGTTTAATTGCGGTACTGGTGGGCTATGCCAGCTCTGTTGCGATTGTTTTTCAGGCTGCGACATCTGCCGGGGCAGGTAATGCTGAAATTGCGTCCTGGTTGCTGGCTCTGGGAATAGGAATGGGTCTGACCTGTGCCGGGCTGTCATGGTATTACCGAGCACCAGTGATCACATCCTGGTCGACACCGGGAGCGGCTCTGCTGGTTACCGGGCTAAGCGGTCTTAATCTGGCTGAAGCCACTGGGGTATTTATCTTTAGTGCCATTCTTATGCTGATCACCGGGCTAAGTGGCTGGTTTGAAAAGCTGGCAAAGCACATTCCACTTCCTTTGGCCAGTGCTATGCTGGCAGGCATTCTGTTGCAATTCGGGTTAGGAATTTTTACTTCTCTGCAAGAGCAGCTATTACTTACCGGCGTAATGTGTCTGTGCTATCTGTTTTGTAAACGTCTGCTACCCCGCTATGCCATTCCTCTGGTGCTGCTTTGCGGAGTGACTATCACCATGTTACAGGGCCAGTTACAGCTGTCAGCTTTAAATCTCAGCCTGGCATCTCCGGTCTGGGTATGGCCTGAATGGTCAGTCAGTGCCCTCATTGGTACTGGTATTCCACTGTTTATTGTCACCATGGCATCGCAAAATATTCCTGGGATGGTTGTAATGCGAACCAGCGGCTACCAGACACCGGTTTCTCCACTAATCAGCTGGACCGGATTGACAACATTATTACTGGCTCCTTTAGGTGCATTTTCATTAAACCTGGCAGCCATTACTGCCGCAATCTGTACCGGTGCAGAAGCCCACCCCAATCCAGCCAAACGCTATATTGCCGGTATTGCTGCCGGTTTCTTTTATCTCTTGTCAGGCATTTTCGGTGCTGCCGTAGTTGCATTGTTTGTAGCATTTCCAACTGCGATGGTTGCCACTCTGGCTGGCCTGGCGCTATTAGGAACCATTGGTGCCAATCTTGCGGCAGCAACTGCCGATACCGAATACCGTGAAGCAGCAGTTGTGACATTATTGGTAACAGTATCCGGTATTTCTTTCTTTAATATCGCTTCAGCATTCTGGGGTATCATTGCCGGAGTATTAACCCTGTTAGTATTGAATGCGGTAAGGAAAAAACACTGACATGCTGAAAAAACAGCAACTTTATATACAACTCAAGCAGGATATCCAGCAGGGAGTATGGCCGGCAGGGGTGCAATTAACCCAGCAACAGCTGGCTGAACATTATGCTGTCAGCCGCATTCCGGTACGGGATGTATTACAACAGCTACTGGCGGAAGCCTGGTTGCAGCCTTATGGCAAAGCCGGGCTGATGGTGCCTCCGTTAACTGCGGCAGAAGCGGAAGAACTCTATCAGATCAGGCTGCAACTTGAACCAATGGCATTACGGCTAGCTTGCCCCAACCTGACATTCAGCCAGCTTGGTCAAGCCGAAGATTTACTGACCTGCATGGCAAAGCAAACTGAAGTCTCGTTATTTGAACGGGGAGAATTAAACTGGCAATTTCATTTTTTGTTATATCAGCCATGTCAGCAACCCCATCTGTTACGGATACTGACCAGCCTGCATCAGCAGGTTGCCCGCTATTTGGGATTTCAGGAACACGCTATGCAATATAGCGACATCAGTTCCCAGGAACACTGGCAACTGATATCGCTGTTAAGACAGGAAAAATCTACTGAAGCGCTTGAACTACTGAGTCAGCATATTGCTGAAGCAGGAACCTTACTGGTTCGGCACTTAAAACAGCACCCTTTCCCGAGAAGCTAAATACTACTCCTGGAACAAGGTCTCAATATTCAGCCCCTGGTGGGTAACGATTTCACGCAACCTGCGCAGTGCTTCTACCTGAATCTGCCGTACCCTCTCACGGGTCAGACCGATTTCATGGCCGACATCTTCCAGAGT
>CAZXTH010000245.1:930-3362 GCA_964643585.1 uncultured Pseudoalteromonadaceae bacterium | reverse complement strand
AGATGGCTCATAGCCAAGCAAACCGAAACGCCGCGCCAGAACTTCACGTTGCTTAGGATTCAGCTCTTCCAGCCACATAACCAGGTGCTGGCGAATATCTTCATCCTGCAGTTCAGTTTCTGGTCCCTGCTCTTTTTCATCAGCAATAACATCAAGCAGTTGTTTGTCAGATATACCAGCAACAGGCGTATCAACCGAAGTTATTTTTTCATTAAGCTTCAGCATCTTACGAACTTCTTCTACCGGCCTGTCCAGCTCTGCTGCAATTTCTTCAGGGGTAGGTTCATGATCAAGCTTTTGTGATAACTCGCGGGCTGCACGCAGATAGATATTAAGCTCTTTAACAACATGTATCGGCAAACGGATTGTTCGGGTCTGATTCATAATCGCCCGTTCAATAGTCTGGCGAATCCACCAGGTAGCATAAGTTGAAAAGCGAAAACCACGTTCAGGATCAAATTTCTCAACAGCCCTGATCAAACCCAGGTTGCCTTCTTCAATCAAGTCCAATAATGCCAGGCCACGATTAATGTAGCGTCGGGCAATTTTCACTACCAGTCGCAGATTACTTTCAATCATGCGCTTACGGGCAGCTTCATCACCTTTTAAAGCCAGACGGGAGTAATAAACTTCTTCTTCAGCAGAGAGTAAGGGAGAGAAACCTATTTCCCCCAGATAAATCTGGGTAGCATCCATTGTTTTCTGGCTGTCATCTTTGGCAAATACATCGTCAGAAGCTGTTTCTTCTTCATTAGCCAGAACGGCCAGATCATCCGGCTCTGCATCTTCCTCCAGCAGCCCGGAATCTTCCGTTATTTCATCTTCTTTAAAATCTAATACATCATCTTCACTCTTGTGTCCCATATCCTTTCTCCCACGTCTATAGGTCCTGGGGCAGCTACTGTCACGCATCCATTCCTGGAGCTACTTGTTTTGTATCGTTATTATTATTGTTTTGGTAAATATCTCAGTGGATCTACGGAAGTTCCGCGAAAACGGATCTCAAAGTGCAGACGGGTATCGCTGGCATCAGTGCTGCCCATTAATGCTATTTCCTGCCCGGCTTTAACCATCTGCTTTTCCGATACCAGAATCTTTTTGTTATGCGCATAAGCGCTAAGGTAATCATCGTTATGCCTGATAATGATCAGATTACCATATCCCCGCAGGGCATTTCCGGCATAAACAACCTGCCCATCAGCAGCTGCATTAATCCGTGCACCATCACGGCCTGCAATATCCAGCCCTTTATTGCCGTTCTGCTGAGCAGAAAAACCTGCGACTATTCGCCCTTTTACCGGCCATACCCATTGTACTTTACCTGAAGGGGGAGTATTATTCGCGGTTTTTTCATTTGCTGCAGGTCTGGTCTGAACATAACCCTTTTGATTGCCCGAAGCAACAGCTTTGGGTGTATTTGCAGAACTATTGTTCTGGGTATTCTGGGTGCCTTGTTGCTGAGTTCGGGTCGCCGGGACAGGTACTGGCGGAGTAACCACCGGTGGCCGACTGGTAGCAGGAGAGCCTGAAACCGCAGGGCGGCTGGTAGTCGCAGCAGGTTTACCGGAAGCAGGTTGTGTTTGCTGTGGTCTGCTCACTGGCGCCTGCAGATTAAGCATTTGTCCCGGGTATATTGTATAGGGCTCTGACAGGTTATTTCTGGCAGCTAAAGTACGTACATCCAGCCCAGCCCGAAATGCAATGGAATACATCGTATCGCCACGCTGCACCTGATACTGCCTGGCTGCTAAGGTTCCCCGGTTACGTTCTGTATAGAAATTTTCCCGTAATTCCAGTGTAGTTACCGGTGCCGGGGTAGAACGGGAAGAACACCCGCTCATCAAGACCATCATCAATAGCAAACTAATACAGAAAATAGGTGATAGGCTGCTTTGCCCGCGGTAGCATGACACCAAGCGGGCTGTTATCGCACTTGTTACAGGCTGGTAACTACAACGTATACCCGAATCCTCTCATAGCTGATGATTTTCCGGTGCTGTTTTAAATAATCTTTCCAGATTCAGCAGCCCCAGCATTAATAATATACCGGCAATAAATGTTAACACCACCAGACCTATTTCAGCCGACCCAAACTGCTGGCTATATTCAGATGGCAGAAACAAGCGGTGCTCATGTTGCCAGGGCCAGATTTTATAGAACGAACCAACCACAATACCAATCAGAAATGACAAGCTGGTGTCATGATAATGACGTAGCAACCAACGCAAAAACCGCGAAAAACTCAGTAAGCCGACTATACAGCCAATCACAAACAACGACAGTACACCAAACTGAAACTCTGTAACTGCCAGTAAAACCGGTGCATACATCCCCATGATCAGCAGCATAAAACTGCCGGAAGTACCAGGCAATAACATGGCACAAATAGCAATAGTACCCGCTATAAAAAACATATAGGGTTCGGGTTTGAA
>CAZXTH010000245.1:0-920 GCA_964643585.1 uncultured Pseudoalteromonadaceae bacterium | reverse complement strand
GGTGTAAGAGAGGCAATAAATACAGCAAAAATAACACCGATGACAAACAGCACCATCCGCATACTATTCCAGCGCACACTGCGAAACAACATTGGCAAAGCGGCTATCATCAATCCATTAAAAAATGCCCATAACGGCACTGGCCGGTTTATCAGCAACCAGCTGACCAGATTAGCCAGCAGAAAAATACTCAGTAATACACCACTGAACAGGCTTAACAGAAAAGTACCATCTATATGTTGCCATAGCTGACGGAACTGCCCTTTAAATAATAAACGTATGGCTGTTACGTTGAAAGACGATACAGCAGATAACAAACGTTCATAAACCCCGAGGATAAATGCCAGAGTACCGCCGGAAATACCCGGTACAACATCGGCAGCTCCCATTGCCAGTCCTTTAATCAAAACTTGCAGATACTGCATCTTGTTTATCCTTAATTGTATGAGCCTTTCAGGCCAGCTCGCCCGGCACTAATGGCACAAAGCGTACAGCTTCGATATCGCGGCTGACAAATTGTTCACCTTGCCGGCTGTAAACCCGCAAAATTTGTTCCTGCGTACCAACAGGAATAACCAAACGGCCGCCATCGGCCAGTTGCTGCAGTAAGGCTGCCGGTACTTCTGCCGGAGCAGCGGTCACGATAATACTGTCAAATGGCGCTTTACTGAGCCATCCCTGCCAACCATCACCATGCTTCATGGAAACGTTATGTAAATCCAGCTGCTGTAAACGCCGTTTAGCCTGAAACTGCAATGCCTTAATCCGCTCAACACTGCAAACCTGAGGAAACAGGCGAGCCAGAATTGCCGTCTGATAGCCAGAGCCGGTTCCGATTTCAAGCACTTTACCAGGGGCCTTATCCTGCAACAGCAATTCGGTCATCCGGGCCACAATATAAGGCTGCGAAATCGTCTGTC
>CAZXTH010000244.1:0-5649 GCA_964643585.1 uncultured Pseudoalteromonadaceae bacterium | reverse complement strand
CCCCTTAGGAGGGGGCCGTTATATCCATTTAACTATGGGGCATTTTTACAGCTGCCCCTGCCATTGTCGATTGGCTGGTTGGCAACAATGTGCGCAATTCTAACAAAAGAACGAACTGCTGTGAATAATGAAGCGTGTTGTATGACGGAAACTACAGCAAAGTTATCGGTAAAAGTATATTTTATATAAGTGTTTAATAATTATGGTTGTTTTTTGATCATAAAAATACTTTAGGTTAATCGAGTAAAAGAGTTTTTATCTGCTAGCATTTATACTGTTCTTAAAAATGACAGATAGCATTGCCTATGAGAAAAAATCTTCCGGTTACCAATCATGAACGTTTCTTCCCGAAAGAACAGAAATTAATTTCCTCAACTGATCTTAAAGGTACTATCCGGCATTGTAATGATGCGTTTGTGGATATTAGTGGTTTCAGCCGTGAGGAGCTTATAGGCAGCCCTCATAATATTGTACGGCACCCGGATATGCCTGAAGCGGCGTTCAGGGTGATGTGGTCTTATCTGAAAGCGGGTAAGCCATGGATGGGATTAGTAAAAAACCGTTCTAAAAATGGCGACTATTACTGGGTTGATGCTTATGTTACTCCGGTAACTGAAAATGGTCAGGTAATCGGTTATGAGTCTGTACGCACTTTACCACTGAGAAGTGATGTTGAAAGAGCAGAAAAGCTTTACAGCAAGCTGCGTTCAGCGAAGAGCTCGACTAGTCGTTTGGTGATGTTCCGTTCATTCTTTGGATTAGCTGCGCCTTTAGTTACATTATTACTCAGCTGGCTGGTTTATCTGATGTTTAGCCCACTGGCCGGAATGCTACTTTTTACTGCCGGATTGGTAATAGCTGCTTTTATGATGGTTTTGCAGCGCCAGCAGCTGTGTCAGCAATTCAGGCAATTGATGCCTGACAGTTTTACTGATCCGCTGGCAGTGGCTTCTTATACTGATTCAGATGCTGAGGCAGGTGCGACTGAAGTTGCGATACGTAGTATGAAGTCTCATCTGAATACTGTGATCTCACGTATTGAAGATGCAGCTACTCAGGTTACTGTTAAAGCAGGGGCTGCCAGCCGGTTATCAGCTGAAGCTGCTGATGCCTTAGGAAAGCAACAATCAAAAACAGAGCTGGTGGCGACAGCCGTCAATGAAATGAGCGCTACTATTGCCGAAGTTTCGGTACATGTGCAGGATACAGCTACACAAGCCTGTGATGTTGACAATATGGCTGGAGGCGGTAAGGCTGCAGCTCAGCAGAGCCGTAAAGCAATAGAGCATTTACAGCTGAGTGTGGAAGGTATTAGCCGTTCAGTGCAAGAGCTGGCTGAACAAAGTAGTAATATTTCAAATGTTGCCCAGATTATTGAGCAAATTGCTGATCAAACGAACTTACTGGCATTAAATGCAGCAATTGAAGCCGCCAGAGCAGGTGATCAAGGACGAGGCTTCGCCGTGGTTGCAGACGAAGTCCGGCAATTGGCACACCGGACGTCTCATTCCACCAAAGAGATTCACGGTATAATTTCCTCACTGAATATGAAAGCCGGAATGGCAGTCAAAGCAGCCGACGATGGTTGTAATGATGCCAGAAAAACAGTTACTCAGGTGCAGGAAACAGAACAAATGCTGGAAGGTATCAGTACGGCGGTAAACCGTATTTCAGATATGGCCAGGCAGATGGCTACAGCGGTAGAGCAGCAGGCTCATGTGGCAGAAGATATTAATAAGCAGGTTGTCAGTATTTCAGACCTGGCTGGCCAGAGCCTGAATAAAGGTCTGGCTGTTGCCAGAGAAGGCAACGCCTTACAAGATACTGCATCGGATCTGAAAGAGCTGGTTGTTCGTTTCAGAAAAGTGTGAAGCTAAACCCTAAAACGTCAACACGCTCTAGCTTACAGCAGGCGGCGGACAGCGATCAGATCTCCTTGCCGGATATGACTAAGTAGCTGATTGTCTGTCGTACTGCCCCAGGCATGATTTGCGGTAAGTTCTGTAACTGTCAGAGTCAGGCTGCTGGTGATCAAGCGTTTTGCGCCGTTTTGCCCCGGATGCCTTTGCACCTGAATTAACTCCAGAGAGTCACCGGTTTTCAGGCCATGCACCTGCCCTATATTTAACATGACCTGATTCTGACGGATTTGGCGGATATAGCTATATAGAGGAGCGCACTGTAGTTGCTGTTGTATATCTTCAGCTATAGCTTTTAGCACTACATTAATTTTGCTGCCGTATTCCATTTGCCAGAAAGCCTGACTGTGGCTTTGTGGAGTAGTATCTGCTTTATAGGGCCAGTCTGCGGAAGTACGATATTCCTGCTGGAAAATAGTGTGTTCATCAAGCAGATTAAACAACCTGACATCAATCGCAAAGTATCGCCGTTTACTGGATTTTTGCCAAAAGCTGCTGGTTTTTTCTCCCATGGACAGATCACGTATAACTGCACTCATTAAATACTGGTTGCCATTGATAAATAACTGATCGGTAGCAGGTGTGTTTAATTGTGACAGTTCTAGTGGTTGCTCTGTTCGATTAAGTAATACTGCCGGGCTGTAATCTTTTAAGTGATATTCAAGCTGATGTGTGATATCCCGCCCCAGTTCAAACAATTGTCCGTGTATTGCGTCCTGACGTGCTTGTAACTGTACTTGTGGTAATAACAGATTTTTCCGCAGATTATTCAACTGGCAGGCTGAATGCTGTGGCAAAATATCTGCTCTCAGAGAAATACTCAGAGTATTACCACTACGTGTTTCTGATAATAGCTGAACCTGTTTGATTTCAGCGTGACTGTCCAGTACAAAAGCTTCAGATTGTACAATGCCGTTAGCAACTGATTGGGTGCTGCTGAAGGATGCTCCGGCAAATAATGATGCTCGTTTTAGAGCGTCTTCAATTGCTGCCTGCCTGGCTTGTTCCAGATTACCTTGTTCAATGGTCGCTTGCCCTGTTGCCTCATACCAGGCTGCCAGGCTTGTGTTGCTGTTGCTTATACATAGCAGACTGAAGAGGGCAGGTGTGATGTATTTTCTCATTTTATACTCTTAACCACTGAACTAATGTTTCTTTGTATAGCAGCTTACACAGCAAAATACATGCCTGTTTTACTCCGGGCTGATTTTGCAGTGAGTAAAGCTGGGCTGGAAATATTGGGAAGCGTTTTTTTGGCGTGATAATTGCTATCTGCAAAGAAAGAATGTAATAGAGATTTTTCTGCAGAGTACTTTCAGTATGAACAGTATTAACAAGCAAGTGAGTATGAAATGAACAAGCAAATATGTATTGCCATTGTAGTGCTGTTGCTTAGCGGCTGCAGCCAGATGTTTGATCGCCACGTGGAATATGAAAGTGTACCACCTCAGGGATTCCCGGTTCTGAGGGCTGTCGGTTATGCGCCTATTACTTTGCAACCGGGAGACAACAGTGATCAGAAAATGCTGATGGCGATGCGGGCATCACGGCTTGAAGCTTACCGGGAATTAACAGAAATGGTGCATGGTCAAAGAATTGACGCACGAACAGAAGTTCAGTCATTACTTACCAGCAACGATAAACTGGCTGCATCAGTGCAAGGGGTTATCCGGGGAGCAAAGGTGATTAAAACTTATGCGGTGGATGATATTTATGTTACTGAGCTGGAGCTTGATTTTCGGGAAGTGTATTACATTTATCAGAATGTACAGCCTGGACAACGTGTCAAAAGCGTCAAATATTATTGAAATTCAGGCTTTAATGCCTTTTCCTTTACTATCTACAGCTGGTTTACCTTTACTGGTGTAAGTTAAGCCGGCTTTACCTCTTGCAGATAACAACTCAGTTTTAAAACGTTCAAGAGTCAGTTGGCTTTGTTCCAGTGTTTGCTGGTTAACGGTATTCTGGTGTTTACATTCTTCCAGAACCTGCGCTGTTTCTTCTATCAGCAGGTGGAACCAATCTTGTTTTTTCAGTATTTCAAGTTGAGGCTCTGCGGCAATTTGCTGATCCAGTTGTTGTACAGTTTCAAGGATTACCAGTTTGCGGGCAGAGATATCTTCCAGTGTGTCGATATCACGTTGGGCCAGAGAGGCAATTTCTTGCCGTAATAGCGAAAGGAGCAGGTTCAACTGCTCCTTCTGGTGGTTCAATAAGGTAATGAGTTGCTGATGGCTGTCAGTTGTCATGATTTCTCAAAGAACTCATTTTCAAACTCGACTATACGCCGAGCCAGTTGCTCTACATTGACTTTGTATTTGCCATCAGTAATAGCTTGTTTGATTTTCTCAATCTTTTCCTGATCGATACCACTGCTGTTGCTGGCTTTTTCCTGCAGTTTGGAAAACTGCTGGGCCTGAGGAGTCAGAGATACTGAATCCTGTTTCTTTGGAGCAGTTTGCTGAGCAACATTTTGCTGAACAGCCGTTTGCTGTCTATTTTGCTCTAGCTTATCGGTCTTAACCGACGAACTCTGTAAGTTATTAATATTAATAGCCATGATAACGCCTCATTACCTTAAAACGGTTCCTTATGTTCAGGTTAACGGCAGCCAGCCTGAAAACTTTAGCAGTTTTTTTCAGAATTTTACTTTCACCGTGTTTACCGCAATAACTTCTGCTTTTATTGCACGGTCAGATTGCCGGTTAACGATAGAAATAGTTTCTCCCAGAGTACCATCCTGCCGGGCAATGCCTGTTGCTGAAACACTAAGGCCGTTCTCATCGGCAGATATTGTAACAACATCTCCTCTACAGACAAGGCAAAGATCCTGAAAGGTAATGACTTGTCCCACAGTCATGGATCTTCTGACTTTTGCACCAATAATCTGCTCTGGGTTCAGGACAACTGCTCCGCGTATTAAGCGTCTTTCCCTTGCTTCTGTCTGAAGCATATCGGCTGTAAGCATTGTTCCTGAAGTAGCATTTTGCCGCAAAATGACCGCTATAATAATTTCAGTAATTCTGACCTGAACATAAAGCTGCCAGCTTTGTTCGTCCGGGCAGTTCAGCAGGACGGTGTTTTGACGCTGACTGTTTGCCTGTGGCATACTCAGCTGTAAAGGCTGTTGGCAGGTTCTGCTGCCGATACGGCTATCAATCGGGCTAACCTGTACCTGCGTTTCAGAGTCCTCTGAAACAGCCAGTTCCTGCTTCAGCCAGTTTTCTGTAAGCTGTGTCAATTCCTGCGGTGAATATTCAGTTATGTCGCCAGCTGCAGCAGAAATACTGATAAGCAGTATGGACAGCATAAGTAACTGTTCAACAAAAATTTGTACTCTGTTCATGTGCTTTTCGGCTATGCTTTAGAAGCGAACCACTATAACATACACTAGACATCAAAAAATGTTTTGGTATGAAGTTGATACTGTTTATCAGAATATTAAGCAAAAACTGTGCCCTTGGCATTCTGACTTAACAGGTAGTAGTAAAACAATAAGTAGAGAGGGGCTGCAGATGGCGAGTATTTTAGACTCAGTAAATCAACGCACTCAGTTAGTCGGACAGAATCGCCTTGAGCTTCTGTTATTCCGGTTAAATGGCCGGCAACGTTACGGTATTAACGTATTCAAAGTCCGGGAAGTGTTACAGTGCCCGCAGCTGACAGCCATTCCTAAGCGTAATAAATTTGTACGCGGTATTGCCCATATCCGTGGACAGACTATTTCTGT
>CAZXTH010000243.1:0-5660 GCA_964643585.1 uncultured Pseudoalteromonadaceae bacterium | reverse complement strand
GGATGCAGACGCATCAGTCTGACCGCCAGTACCGGGTAGGGTAATTGCTGTACGAAATTGAGTAAGGCCGGGCTTTGTTCTAACGCTGGCAGGTTATGCCAGCTACTGGCTTGTTCCAGGGCAAAGTTCTGCAACAGCGGATGGCTACTTTTATGCTGGGCTGCACACCGTAAAGCCAATACATCCCAGGTGCCCTGATAATCTCTGCGGTTAACATGCTCGCACCAGTCAGCCTGTAGCAGATTCAATAACTCCTGCTGCATCTGCTGATAAGTGTTTACCTGCCCCAGAAGCTTAAAACTACAAATATCCATATCTGAATTATTATCTTATAAATAATAGTGCTAACAGTAATTTACATTACTACACTTATTAAAATCTGCAAATTGGTTAAAATTATTCAGATATATCCTGCCCTTCCCAATAATAAATAACTGCCAAGGCAGAGGCTTAATATCATATATCTGCATTTAAACGCACATTGCCGAAATAACATTGCATTTCTGATATGCTTATTACAAATTTCAGTATTCTCTTATATAAACAGGAATAATGAATGACAAGAACTGCTCTTCTTCCCCATTACAATCCTGTACTGCTTTTAATATTACTGATCAGTTCAGTTATTCTGCCTGCTACAGCAGAATCCCAACGTGACACGGCTCTGGAAACCCGTCTGGATAAATTGATTGGCGTGGCTTCCGCTCCAAGGGATAAACTTGTGCTGCAACAACTGCTGTCAGAGATTACCGATAAAACACCTGTCGCCACACAAATCAGAGCGAGAACCTATCAGGCATTACAACTTGCCATTATTGACCGCGACACCGAACAGGCACAATCTCTGTTAAATTTATTGCAGCGGCAGGCAATTGCCAGTGGCAATACAGATAACGAAGCGGAAGTACTGAATGCCCGCGGAGAAATATCACTCTACTACCAACAGCGCGAAAACACCCAAACCATCCTGGAACAGCTAGCCCCTTTACTGGATACAATCCATAACCCACGAATTCATTTCAACAGTCTTCATCTTTTTGGCAGAACGTTACTGGAGCATGCCGAATACGAACCTGCACTAAAATACCTGCTGCAAGCTCATGAAATTATTTCTGCAACCAATGACTCGTTTACCCAGTTGCGCCGCCAGTTTATCAAGCTTTATATTGCCCGCCTGCAAAGCCGGTTGCAGAACTATCAATACGTTATTGAACTGGTAAACGAGACAATTCAGGATGCCCATAAATACAGTCTGGATGAGCTATTACCTGATTTATATCTTGTGAGAGGTTATTCCAGCCAGTTATTGAATGGCCCGACAGATGAAGCGGTTAACGACTTTGAAAAAGCCAGCCAGCCACCAAAAGGGCTTCCTCCCGGTCGCACCCAGATGCTGGCTATGAACAACCTTGGCACAGTACAGCTTTACCGTGGAAACTATGATGCAGCTCTGGGTTATTTTGATAAAGGTATCCATATCGGTGAAAGCATTAACAATCAGCATGATGTTTATGTGATGAAGTTTAATATTGGCTATATCAAGGTGCTGCAAGGCGATAAAGAACAGGGCATTACCCGTATGGAAGAAGCATTCTCTGTTTTTTCTCTGCATGCCCCGCTGGCCGATCAGGCATCTATGCTGGGGTATTTTGCCAATGCCCTGAAGATTGCCGGCGAATCCGCTCACGAAGCAGAAATACTCCGCGAACAATTGCACAAAAGAGAACAAGCCTTTCAAAGTGAGCGGGATAAAGTTTACAGCGAATTACAGGTACGCTATGAAGCGCAGGAGCAGTCTATGCGTATCAGAATGCTGGAACAGGAATCTACACTTAAACAATCTGAGCTGGAAATTTCAGAACGTAACCAGTTGCTGTTTACCATACTGACTCTGATCCTGCTGGCAGGGCTAATCACGATGTTCTGGCTGGTAACTTATGTTCGTAAACTGAACAGGCTGTTACACCAGGCCAATAAAGAACTGCAGGAATTATCGCAGAAAGACCCCCTGACTCAATTACATAACAGACGGATTCTTGCCAGCTTTCATGAGCAGGCCGGAGATTTACTTCTCCTGATGGATATTGATAATTTTAAACAGATTAATGATACCTATGGTCATGATACCGGCGATGCAGTTCTGGTTGAGGTTGCCCGCCGTCTTACTGCAGCCAGTCGTTCAGCTGATCTGGTTGCCCGCTGGGGTGGAGAAGAATTTTTGCTGGTGATGCGGGGTGTAGAAAAGGCCAGCCTTGATCTGCTAATCAGAAAAATGCTGCGGGCCGTCACCTCAGAGCCGGTAGAAAATATCCATATAACCATCAGCGGCGGAGCCGTTTTGATTCCTGACAATGCACAGTCATGGGAGCAAGCTCTGAAACAGGCAGATGCGTTATTATACGATGCCAAGAAACATGGCAGAAAGCATATCCGGGCCAGCCTGAATAACACTCTGCAGCAATGGGACTGTGAGCAGCTATAGCTGTGGGCTGCTAAAAGCAGCCCATCATGTAAAAGTTTAGCTGGCAGGCAGAATAGTGATCCTTTCTACATCTATTTCCACTGACTCCAAAAAGTCTTTCTCTACTTCACCTTCAATTTCGATCAGGGTTTTTTCATCAAAAGGCTGAGACGGAAAAACATCTTTGTCAATTTCAACACGGATCTGATGCTTCCCATCAGAGAAGATATATTTATCACTACTGACTTTACGGATCAGGTAACCTGTGAGCTTAACCTGCTCATCATCTACCGGATTAGCCAGTATTTTTCCAAGATCCGAATTAACTGAAGAACCTGGGCCAGCATATTGAGCATAAGCAACCATACCCGGAAGCATTGCTCCCAGTAGAGCAAGCATTCTGACAGTACCTTTCTTTGACATAACCTATCTCCCTGTTATGGGTATTAAACCAAAAGCGGTAAGCTGCCAATACTACTGCCGTTAAAACAGGCAGTAGTATTGGCAGTACTTCAGAAGCTTAGCAGTTTCAGTGTGAAGCGAATGTGAAGCAGTAGAAAAAACAGTTTTTCAGCGCATCAATGCCGTCAAACTGTATTACCCCGGATTCACTTCCAGCGGAATGAGCATACCGGCAGACATCAATTTTTCAAACGGCTGGGGCCTGGAAAGATAAAACCCCTGATAGCGCTGAACCCCCAGCTTTTTCAGAAAGTTAAACTGTTCTTCCGTTTCAACACCTTCAGCCACAATACGCATATCCAGCGTATGACAAATACTGACAATACCCTCAACCAATAACCGGGCTTTATCCAGAGTCAGCATGTCACGGATGAAGCTCTGATCAATTTTGATAGTATCAAACTGGTAACGGCTGATATAAGACAGCGAAGAATAACCCGTTCCGAAATCATCCATTGCTATTCGGAAACCCGCTTTGCGCACCCGCTGCAATGCACTTTCAGTTTGCATGTTGTCATTCATAAAAACTGATTCAGTCACTTCGAACTCAATAAAACTCCGCTCAATCCGAAGCTCATCACACATTTGGCAAACCCATTGCAAAAAGCTTTCTGACAACACCTGCTCAGCAGAAATATTCACAGCCAGAATTGTCGGGTTATTTTGTAGGGTCAGAATATGCAGGTAATGGGCCGCCATTTTCACTGCCAACCGGGCCAAAGGTTCAGATAAACCATGTTCTTCAACCAGTGGAATAAATACAGCCGGAGAGACATTGCCAAAGCTCTTCGATTTCCAGCGGCATAATAGCTCAGCCCCTTTTACTGCCGGAGTACTATCGAACTTAGGTTGCAGGTAAAATTGCAATGTTTCGTTTTCTATTGCTTCCCGTAGCTCAGACAACATCGTAATCCGGTGCCATTGTGCTTCCGACATACTGGGCTCATACACCACATAACAGTCTTTACCAATAGCCTTAGCCTGATACATTGCAGCATCTGCGTATTCCAGTAACAATTCAGGTTCTGTAGCATGTTCAGGATACAGCGCAACACCAATACTGCCGGTAACCTGAATCTTGGTGCTGCTGCCAGAATTAAAAGATGTCTTGGCAGCAATCAGCCGCCCAACAATATGTTCCCAACCAGCCTGAGGAAAAACACAGATAAATTCATCACCGCCATAACGGGCAATCAGAGCATCTTTAGGCAACTCACGCCTTAACGTGTCTGCCACACTTTGCAGGTATTCGTCACCCTTACCATGTCCCAGGCTGTCATTCAGTAGCTTAAAGCCATCCAAATCCAGAAATAACAAACAAAATGGCTTAGGATTCCGGGTTAGTTTTACCAGCTCTTGCTGTATTGTCCGGCGGTTCAGCAATCCGGTCAGCACATCATAACGAGCCAGTTGATTCAGCCGTTCAACCTGTTGTTGTTGCTCAGAAATATCTTTAGACGTGCCAACAATAAGCAGAGCCTTATTCTTAGCGTCACGCTCGGTAGCCTGCCCCCGGATACGCAACCATTTCCATCGTGATTCGGAATAAAAACGAAAAGCGGCATCTAGTGCATCTGTTTCTCCGGCAACATGACGAGCCATCTGCTGCTCCAGAGCGGAAATATCATCAGGATGAACCTGTGCCAGCAGTGATTTGACGCTGCCGTTCAATTCATGTTTAGCGTGATCACGCCTGAATGCAGTAAAAGAATAGCTGCCAGCAATTACATCCCAGCGCCAGATAGCTTCTTCGCTGGCCCACAATGCCAGTTCAAGTGTTCTGGTGGAATGGAGTAATTCCTGACTTTTCTCATTTAGTAACCGCTCTGCCGTTTCCCTGGCCTCTCGCTCACACTGTAACTGTCGTTCCAACTGCTTTGTGCTCATAGGTCATCAACCAGAAACTGTTTACTGCCGCCTGCAGAAATAAGCCTGCCGGGTTATTGAAACCGTACTGCGGTTTCACAGGTGAATCATCCAGCCTGAGTATGCAACTGCCACGGTGAATGCCAAGGTATGTTGCTGTTTGTCTATCGTAGAGAATCTGCTTTTCCAGCCATGATTGCAAGAAGCAAAACATCTTCTTTCAATCATGGCTGGCATTACGAATACGCAGCTGACATAAGGAAGGATCTGCGGAAAAACGAACAATAGAAAATATTTGTCAGCCTGACGAGATTATATATGTTTGTAAATACTTAATTACCTCATACAGGCTGACTACAAAGGAATGTAAGACAAATGGTAACTCTCAGACAAAAACAACACAAAAGCTGCCTGGTTGTTATCTGCTGTTAAATTTAAAATACTTTATCACCCCAGCATCAACATGCGATGCGCGGCAGCGCCGGTCCGAACTCCGGCGGCAGCTGCCAGCGTTGCGTTATGCATCGGGTGAGCCATATCACCGGCAGCAAACAGGCCCGGTACCGAGCTTTGCTGCATGGCATCGGTTTTAATATAAGCTCCGGTCGGCCCTTGCTCCAGTTCACAACCCAGCTGGGTAACCAGGGTATGACCAAAACCTGTATCCGGCGCAACATACACCACATTAGCACTCAGTTGGCGGCCATCCGCCAGCACCACGGCGTCAATATTAAATCCTTCACCTGTTACTGCAACCACCGGGGTATGTTCCTGTGTAACCCCACGTTGTTGCAGCATCCGTAAATCTTCAGCTTCCGGTATAAATATGCCCTGACTGAAATAGGTTACCGGCCCCCAGTCAGGCAGAATG
>CAZXTH010000242.1:0-5662 GCA_964643585.1 uncultured Pseudoalteromonadaceae bacterium | reverse complement strand
CCAGGCCAGGCAGGCCCGCATACCATACCGGTAATGGCTGGCGATGGCATAATGGAGTGGTTGGTGTTTACCCGCTCAGCACAAACTGGGTAGCTGAACTGGGTACCGGTATAAACTGGTATACCCGTGAATTCACCGACAGCCCGTTAACCCGGAAAAACCCGGAAGTGCTGTCCTTTGTACTTATCCGTTATGTTTTTTAAACGCAGCGGCCTGCTACTATTACTCGGTTTTATGCCGTATCTGCCTGCCCGGGCAGAAATCGCCCTTTCAATCTCACCCAACACCTGTGTCACTTTGCAGCAAGGGCGGGAATGCCATGCGCAAATACAGGCCGAATGGCAACTGCCACAGCCCTATCCGGTTTGCCTGTACCTTGATGAGCTACAACTGCAATGCTGGCAGAATGCCGTTACCGCTCAGTGGCAATGGCGTTTTACTGATATCCAGAGCCGCCAACTAACGCTGTGGAAAATGACTGCTAACGGCCAGCAGGACATAATACTGGCAACAGCCAGGGTAGAAGTCAGCTGGGTGCAAAGTGCCCATAAAAAGCGCTCATGGCGGCGTTTCTGACACTTACTGACATTTTACCGACAACACTGCTACAGCCCTTTACGCTGATCTGCCGGAAAATGATTCCATCCTATTTTGCCTGATGGAATCCTATTGTATGGCCGCTGTTAAACCCCTGCTTATTTCGTTGCTGTTCAGCAATCTGACAATACACTCACATACCGCCTTTGCACAAACAACTGCCTCTGCAGAGCCGCAGGATATCGAGCGCCTTACTGTCAGCGGCCGGCGTAATATGCCGCAAACAGAAGTCAGTGAAGATACCCAGAAACTACTGAGCGTTGCAGGGCTGATGGGTGACCCGGTGCAGGCACTTTATACCTTGCCCGGCGTAGTCTATGACACCACAGAAAGTGCACCTGCTGTGCGGGGTTCATCTCCCCGTGATAACCATTTTATGCTGGACGGGCAACGTACCGGCCCGTTGCTTAATCAATTATACGGCAGTGCCCTGAATGGCGACCTGTTACGTGATTTTACCCTCTACCCGGCAGCATTTCCGGCACCGTTCGGCCATGCCACCGGCGCCGTATTTGATGTTACGCTGCGCGACCCGAAAGATCAGCCGCTGGGTGCCATTATTGATTTAAATATGCTGCGTACTTCGGCGCTGGTTGAAGGGGCTCTGACAGACACACAAAGCTTTTATGCGGCTTACCGCCACAGCACCATGCAATACTTTATAAAAAAAGATGAAGAGCTGGACGATGGTGAAACCATTACCAAAGTCCCGGTATTAAATGACTACCAGCTGCGCTACCAATGGCGGCCAGGCGAGCAGCACAAACTGACTGTGACAGCGATAGGCGTCGGCGAAAAAGCCGGTATTAACCTGTCTGAGGCCTCAGAAGCAGGCCGTATTGATCCCGATGTTATCGGAGAAGCCTATCTTAACAGCCGCTGGAACAGCCAGCAGCTGCGTTATGACTATTTTGGTCAGACACAGCAGCACTTAAGCATTGCGGTATTGCAACTGAATCAGCGCGAACAGGGCGGTTTTGGTAATGGTCAGTTTTATCAGCTGGATCAGGATAACACCGAGCTACAGCTTAGCTGGCAGCAACCACTGACAAACTCTGTTGTACTGCAAACCGGTATTGAGGCTGGCCAGTTAAACGCAGATTATAACTACGATATGATACTGTATTACTGCACTGACCATCAGCAGGATTGCGAGGCTAACCGTGGCGAGCGCGAACAAGACAGTGACCAGCTGAAAATCCGCTATCAGGCAGCCTACATCAGTACAGACTGGCAGCTAACGCCCGATCTGTTATGGCAACTGGGTGGCCGTTACGACCATCAGGATTATACCAGCGAAACCCTGTTTGCCCCGCGTACCCACATCAGCTGGTTTGCCACCAGCAAGCTGGAACTGGTTGCCAGTGCAGGCCGCCATCAGCGACAGGCTGATATTGAAAAAGCATTGCCTAAAATCGGTAACCGTAATCTGCAATCTCCCCGCTCAGATCATTATGCCGCAGGGTTTCGTTACCAGTTTGATGGCTGGCGGCTGCTGCTCGATTTTTATTACAAAAAAATGCAGCAATTACCAAGAGCGCTTAACCCGGCAGAAGATCCACAACAATTACATTATGTCAGCGACGTAACCGGCAACAGCCGCGGGCTGGAGCTAATGCTGGAAAAAGAAATGCTTGATAACTGGTCTGGCTGGCTGGCAATCAGTTATTCACAATCGGAGCGCACCGATCCTCTGACAGGTGAAAACACGCCCTATCGTTTAGATACTCCCGTAGTGATTCATGGTGTACTGAATTATAAACTTGGTAATGACTGGACTATGGGAGCGGTATTTACCGGGCGCTCCGGCAACCTGTACTCGCCGATTACCGGTGCCAGACCAAACCCTTATCATCCGGATTACCTGCTACCGGTCTATGGTGAACTAAACAGTAAACGGCTGTCATTTTATCACCGGCTGGATCTGGAGTTGCGTAAACAAAGTACGCTGTTTAATCGTCCGGCGGAATATACCATTGCAGTCAGAAACCTGTATAACCGTGAAAACGTTACAGGCTATTATTTACTGAATCAGCCTGACCAGCAGAGTTACAGTATCAAGAAAGACGAGGATTTAGGCTTGTTTCCATATGTGGGTATGAAACTCTGGTTCTGATAGCCTGCGTACTATTACACTTTACCTACATCATTCCCCTGCAGGCTGCGCTATATTAAGCGCCAGCCTGCTTTACCACGACAGACTGAGGTTCTGAGTGTCTGCTGAAACAAGTATTGAACATAGCGCAACGGTGTTACTGGTTGAGGATGATCTGGCTCTTGCTGCCTGGATCAGTGATTTTCTGCATTCAAGGAGCTTCCGGGTTATCCATTTCAGCCGGGGAGACCAGGCTGCGGCCCAATGGCAGCAGTGCGGCGCAGATATTATTCTGCTGGATTTAATGCTACCGGGCATGAATGGCCTGGATATCTGCAAACTGATACGGCAGCAATCTGATGTGCCGGTGCTGATGCTGACTGCACAAGGCGAAGAACTGGACGAAGTACTGGCACTGGAAAACGGCGCTAACGATTACCTGGTCAAACCGGTTCGGCCAAGAGCCTTACTGGCACGGCTGAACAGCATACTCCGCCAGCAACAGAAATTGCAGCAGCACCAGCAACAGGCACAGCTGCAATTCGGGCAGTTGTCACTGGATTTATCTTCACACCGGGTTTGTCTGAACAATAACGAAATTCCACTCTCCGCCACAGAGTTTAAGCTGTTATGGTTTCTGGCCAGCCATGCCGGTACGGTACTGAGCCGGCAGCAGGTTTTTCTGGAAATGACCGGCCGCGATTATGACGGGCTGGATCGCCGCATCGACATGCTGATATCCGTACTACGGCGCAAACTGGACGACAGCAGCAGCCAGCCACAACGGATTAAAACCGTCTGGGGCCAGGGATACCTGTTTGTTGCCGATGCCTGGCAGCCATTATGACACGCCTGTTCAGTGGCCTGCTGCTCACCGGCCTGCTCTCACTGTTTCTGCTCGGTTATCTGATTGACAGAATCATCGACAGTGAGCAATCGCCATCCCGGCAGGAAACCCTGTCTGCTCACCTGCTGAATTATCTGGTCAGCCAGAGCCACCCGCTACCGGAACACCAGTTACAGCATCATTATCAGCAACAGGCTGCGGCACTTGGGCTAACCCTGCAACTGGCCCCCTATCAGGCTTTGGCATTACCACCGGAACTGACAGCACAACTGGCGTCTCCCGGCGGCCTGGCTTTAGCCACCAGTGAACAGGACTATCTGGTACAGCAATTACCTGCTCATCCGGCATGGCTGCTTAAGCTCGCCCTGCCGCCAGAACAGGAACATCATCCGCTCAGCCTGTGGCTGACCCTGGGGCTTTATATCGGCCTGGCATTACTGTTGTTGTTATGGCTGTGGCCACTGGTTAACCGGTTGAACCTGCTTACCCGCTTAGCCGTGCGTTTTGGTCATGGCGAACATGACATCAGGTTACCCCCTTCCCGGCTAAGTTATATTCCGCGGCTGGAACAGAGTTTTAATCAGATGGCAGAGCAAATCAGCCAGTTGCTGCATGAAAACCGTCTGTTGGCCAAAAGCCTGTCGCATGATTTGCGAACACCGATAGCCTGTTTGCGATTTGGGCTTGACGCTGTGCAAGAAGCCACTACTACAGAGAAAAAACAACAGCTGTTACTGCGGATGGAACAGGATGTAGACCGGATGGAAGCAATGGTGAACTCTTTTCTGGAATTTGCCAGCCTGTCACGCACGGCGCTTCATCTGGAATTTAGCCGGCATAATATGCAGCACTGGCTGACAGAGTACTGCCATAGTATCGAGCCGTTAATGCAGCAACATCAATTACGCTTATCCCTACAGATGGCAGAACCGGTGTTATACAGCCAGATTAACCCGCACTGGCTGGAGCGGGCACTGAATAACATTGTCGGCAATGCCTGCCGCTTTGCTGCCAGCCAGATACAAATCAGCATATCAGCCAGTCAACAACATGAACTGCTGATTAGTATCAGTGATGATGGTCCGGGTATTGCGGCAAAAGACAGCCAAAATGTACTGCTCCCTTTCGTTAAACTGGACAGCCCGACACACAATAACGCCCCTCATTTTGGGTTGGGGCTGGCGATAAGTGCAGAAATCATGAAGTGGCATCACGGAAAAATAGTTGTCGATAGCGATCCGGTATTGGCCGGCGCCAGATTCACACTATATCTGAACGCCAGCAACCAGATATAGCCTGCGGCACAGCAAAACAACATTACTTGCTTACCCTTCCAACTTACACAATTGGTACAAAAGCCACACAAGCTTCAGACAGCTCTGGCGGCGGGTTACTTATAAAGTAACCCGCAGTTATCAGCAAACCAGAGAAAACTGTGATGAAGACATCAATGAAATTAGCCGTGCTTAGCACTGCATTATTGCTAACGGCATGTGGTAGTGACAAAAAAACCGAAGCGGAAAAACTTGCCGGCATATACGAGCAAGCGGGTTATGGCAGCATTGTGGTATTTAGCGGTAACAACTATGAAACCTACCATGCACTGGATAAATTCTGCTGGCAGGGTGAACAAGGCTCCCAAGCTGAACTGAATATTTCAGAGCCACACTTCACGGAACAAGGCCGCCGCCTCAGCTTTACCGTACCGGGTGCCAGATCATTTCCGGTGCAACTTAATCGTATCAACAGCCTGCCGGATAAATGCCGTAATCCTGTTGCACCAACACAAAATCCTGCTAAGAATTTTGAGCTGTTCTGGCATACCATCAACGATTTGTATGCGTTTCTGCCTGAACGCCAGATCGATTGGCAGCAGCGATACCAGCAATATCTCCCCCAGATCACCGAGCAGCTAACCGATGAAGCCCTGTTTACTATTTTTGCTGCAATGCTCACAGATTTTAATGATAGCCACATTAATCTGATGGCTGAGATCGGTGGCTCTTTGGCCCATTATAATGCTGCTCCTGCCAATGCAATTTCAGACTTTGCCGCAGCGTCAGAGGCTGACACTGAAGAGCTTATTTCAGACCTGATGGCCGGTTCACTGGAACTGATGCAGC